>JBDKGX010000191.1:0-3079 GCA_039797965.1 Pseudomonadota bacterium | reverse complement strand
CTTCAGCTAATTGCAAAAAGCGGGCAAAATCACCTTGTGGATGCGATTCACTCCACACCTTTAGCTCATCTAAAGTACTCAAAGCAGACACCTGTTCTAACTTATCCGCAAAGACCACACGCTCTAAAAACTGCCGAAATTGCCGAATCATTAGCATTAAGCGCATCGTTTCATTTGCAGTCACCGCGCGAGTACTGCCACCGGCTTGAATACTTAAACTATGCGGCCATTTACCCGCCAGCAATCCAGTAATATGTAACCATTCTGCCCGTGCTTTGAGTACTTCAGACGTTGCACTACCTATTTGAGCCTTAAAACGAGTCGCAATGACTTCATACCAAGCCTCGTTCTCATACACCGGACGCGCAAAATCAGGCATGAAAAATAAGTAAAAATGGCTTAAGTGATCCGCTACATTTTCACAGGCTAGAATCAGTTGATTAGCTAGTTCGCCATTCGGGGCAGGCGTTAGACCTTGGGCATTGGCAAGAGCAGTTGCCGCCGCTACCGATTGAGCCACCGAACAAATACCACAAATGCGAGGGGTATAAACCAGCGCATCAGTCGGTGCCTTACCGATTAAAATTCGCTCAAACCCACGAAAGAGGGACGAATTAACATACGCCGCTTTGACCAAGCCCTGCTCAATGTCGAGCTGTACTTCTAAATCACCCTCGACGCGATTAAAAGGCCCTAGCACTTTGCGACTCATCGTTTTTGCCCCTTGTGTTTGCTACTAGGTGCAATTACCACTCGATCAGAAATAGCATTACTACGCACTCGTGGCGGAGTAGCAGCTTTTGAGAGTGAGGCTAAAGCGACAAACCATGCTTTGGGCATATCAGTGGGTAAACCAATGGGAATACCCGCGACTTTGGGTGTTTCACCAAAGGGATGATGAGGTTCTTCGAATTGCGGCGCAGTGCAATTAATACACGCATAGCCACCCGTTAAACACGAGCCACCGCCATTCCAAGGACGGATATTACAATCCGCTCGTGCTTGTGTGCCTAAGCAACCGCGATGCTCCATCATACACCCCAAGTCTCCTGATTTTTCAGCACTGGCTTTATACTCATAAAACTCATTGCGCGAGCAACCATGATGTACAAGGTGATCGGTATAAGCCCGTGGGCGGTGCAATTCGTCCAAATCTTCCGGTTGGAATTGCCCCAGAGCTAATTGTACTAAAGTATCGGTTATCCAATTCGGATGGGTGGGGCAACCTGCAATATTAATGACGGGAAAACCCGTTTTAGAGCGCCACTCTTGCCCCAATAACCCGCCCCAATTTTTGCCGTTATGCTGTAAACCAGTGGCCTCCACTAGATTATCTCCAGCGGCGGTAATGCCTCCAAATGCAGCACATGAATCTGCCGCCAGTACATAATGTGCTTTATTACTCAAAGCGTTAATCCAATGCATCATACTTTGATTCGTGCCCGCTAAAGCATGAAACATCCCAGTACCGTGCGGGCCTTGAATCACTGAACCCTCTAAACACAATGCATCCAGCCGAATGTGATCGTTGAGAATGGCGCTAAATAAATCAAGTACTGAGTGATTCGATTCCTCGCTCAATGACGGATGCCAGAGGAATTCAATATTTGCCAAGTCGAATAACTGCATGAGATCGGGTGATTCAGCATTCAGTAACGAAATCGTACAACCTCCACACCCACCCGATTGCAACCACAGTACGGTAAATTTAGCCATGTGCTTCACTCCATTTGAGCGGAAGACTTAGCTCAAATAATGCCCCATTTTTGCCTTTTTCATAATAATTTCTAGCACTTAAACCCCCTCGACACTGTTCGGTAGCTAATCCATAACTAATATATAAGCCTAAGCCAGTACCCTTACCAATGGGTTTGGTGGTAAAAAAGGGGTCAAATAACTTATGCAAATCCAACTCATTAATACCCGTACCATTGTTACGAATTTGGATGAGTACTTGGTTATCTTTGAGTTGTATCGTAGTACTGAGACAAGGTTGTGCTTGATGCTCCATGGCATCCAGCGCATTTTGGACTAGGTTTACTAAAATCTGACTGACATAGCCTTCATAGTTATCAATCACTAATTGCTCTAGCCCCTCATGCAGTACTTCGGGCTTAATGGATGCGGAGCGTACTAACCAAGTCACCGTACGTTTACATAAGGCTACTAGATCAAATGCTTCTGGTTTTTGACTAGCAGGAGTGGAAAACTGGCGTAAGTTTTTAACAATGTCACTCACTCGCTCAGCACCCTCCATTGACCCCTCCAGCAGAGGACGAATGTCGCTCATAATGCGATCAATCCGTAATTGTTTGCGCAGCACTTCACGTTGTGGGTGAGCTACATGGGCATGAATAGCATCCAAGTACTCTCGAAAGCGTTTTTCATAGCCTAATAGCGCGTGCATATTGGCAAATACGAAACTAATCGGATTATTCAACTCATGCGCCACTCCCGCCACTAAACGCCCCAATGATGCCATTTTTTCGGATTGAATCAGTTGTTGTTGGGTATCTTTGAGAGCTTGATGGGCTTGTTTGAGTTCGGTATAAGCACGCTCTAACTCAGAATTTTTTTCTTCTAATTCAACTTGGTATTGCACCAGATTGGTATAAATATCATCCATACGCTGAATGACTTCTACCCATGCCCCTTCCTCAAAAGCGCTGGGTAAGCCTTGATCTAAACCTGCTTGTGTCAGCAAGTTATTAGTCATCACTAACCACCTGATCAAAACGCTCTAATTGATAACGGTCTAATTTAGAACGCAAACCTACCCGTGATAAGCCTAACTCCTCGGCGGCACGACTTTTATTCCAACGATGGCGAATCAGTACTTCTTTTAAAATCCGTGCTTCTAATTGTTCCACTCGATCTTTTAAAGTACCTTGTAATCCATCTGTAAGTACTCGCATCTCTTGCCGAAACTCTTCAGGCGTAGCGCGTAATACAGGTGGCGAAATAAGTTCAGCCCCCAAATAATCCGTTTGCCCCAGTACTAACATGCGCTTAACTTCATTTTGTAACTCACGCACATTGCCTGCCCAATGATAATTTTGTAAACAAGCTAATGCTTCTG
>JBDKGX010000190.1:0-3116 GCA_039797965.1 Pseudomonadota bacterium | reverse complement strand
CTCTAAACGCGCACCGGATGTATTACTCACTACCAGTACTTTTTCACCAATGTCTAAACCACATTGATCGAGCAAATCCTCATCAATCGTAATACTCCCGACATAATCCACGTTGGCTTCAGTGACAATAGCTTTATGAATTTTTGAGCGCAAATACCAACGCATGCTTTTCGTTCCTCATCATGGGGTTAATCATTGCGCACGATAGTAGTCAATTATCTGCTACGCAACAAGCACCCAAAGATAAGGGGCTTGCCTACCCCTCATCTCCTAGCCCCAAATCTTTTTTAGCTTGTTGCAACATGACAAAGCGGATATAACCTAACTGACTACGTCCTGTCTTGGTCGCAGCACGCTCTAATAAATCGCTTTCATATTCATTCAAAGGTAATGTCATCGCTTTGTGTTTTTTGCGACTGTGTGGGTCTGGTGCGATGACAGCAGAACTGAGAGGCGCTTTGATAGGAGCCTCAGCACCTGCTACAAAACGCTCAACCGCATCGGCACTAGCTGTTTGAGGGGTACGCTTAGTAACCATTAAAATAACTCCTTCATTAAATCTTTAATTTCCTGTTGGGCTTTATCATTATCCATTTCCACAACCCCGCGTCCTAACCCCATCGAATCACGATACACTTTGCGATCATGAATTTTCACAGGCAATAGTTGGATACTCGGAAAATCCGCTAAATAATCTCGTGCTTCAGCTTCTTCTTTGACTGCCGGATTTGTCGGAACCATGGTCAATAACCCATATACAACCAAATCGGGATTCAGGTCTTTCGCTTGGGTAATGACCTCTTGCATGTAGTGCATAGTATCGAGATCGGGTTGAGACGGACGAAACGGTATCAGTAAAATATTAGCCGCTAACATACCCGTTCTTAGCTCTCGACTATCGCGTCCCGCAGCATCAACAATGACATACTCATAACGCTTATTGAGGTCTACTAAGGTTTCTCGAATACCGTCATACTTTTGTACACAATGTACCGCAGACAAAGCAGTCTCCCCTGCCCTATCACCTGCCCAATTTGCAGCCGTACATTGTCGATCTGCATCAACCAGTACAACATCTTTACCTGCTTGTGCTAATGCTGCACTGACATTCGCCGCCAGAGTCGACTTACCACAGCCACCCTTTTGGCTACCAATTAATAGAATGGTCATCACCGAATTCTCAATTGCCTATCATAAGTACTCTGTAGTATAACTAAATCAATACTTTTTGAATACTGTAGCAGTACTTAAAAAGTAACATTTAAATGTTTTAAAGGTACTTTATCAATACTGATATTTAAAGTACTTAACTAATCAGGAAAAAGTATGAGTGAACTCACCCCTGCCTCGAGTACTTTTGAATCTATTCGTCAAATGGACGAAGACGGTCATGAGTTTTGGTATGCCCGTGAGCTCCAGCCTCTGCTGGATTACGCTACTTGGGATAAATTTAAGCGCGTCTTAGAAAAAGCTATGATGGCGTGTAGTCAATCAGGACAATCCGTACCTGATCATTTTTCCCAAGTGGGAAAGATGATCACGGTAGGCAAAGGAGCACAACGCGAAGTACTCGATTATTGTTTATCACGCTATGCTTGCTATTTAATTGTACAAAACGCTGATCCAAGTAAAACCATTATTGCTCAAGGGCAAACTTATTTCGCTATTCAAACCCGCCGCCAAGAATTAGCCGATCAAGTTGATTTTCAACAGTTAGATGAAAATCAAAAACGCATTTATTTACGTAATGAATTACGCTCACATAATAAACAATTAGTGGAAGCTGCCCAACAAGCTGGGGTTATGACTGATTTAGATTTTGCGGTCTTTCAAAATCACGGCTATCAAGGTCTATATGGTGGTATGGGTGCAAAAGCTATTCATGCTCATAAAGGTCTACAGAAAAATCAAAAAATATTAGATCATATGGGTTCAACTGAATTAGCCGCAAATCTATTTCGTGCTACGCAAACTGAAGATAAACTCCGTCGTGATAATATCCAAGGTAAAACCCAAGCTAATCAAACACACTATGAAGTCGGTAAAACGGTAAGAGAAACTATTGCCCGCTTAGGTGGCACTATGCCAGAAGATTTACAGACTCCTAGTGAAAGTATCAATACCTTAGAACAACAACAGCGACAACCTAACTTAATCTTAAAAAAACCGAACACTTGAGTACCCCAGCAGTTTCGCTCTTTGTTCGTAATTATTTTGAGGCTTACAACACCCTGCTCAACCAATTTTTACAACTAAAACCACTGTACCGATACGCTACCTAGCACACGAGGTACACTTCTAGTGCACCTCGTTGTGATTAACTGCTTATGTATTACGTTCTATTTTCGTTCGCAAAATAGTTGGGAATATAGTTTTCAAGTACTTAAATTACACTTAATTGATTATTTTAAAGTACTAATTAAGTACTTCAGTTATATAAATTCAGTACTAAAAAAGTACTTTATTAGCACTAAATTTACCCTATAATAGTCACTTATTTATAAGATAACGCTCTTTCATAGAGGGCAGGGTAGTTTGTTAAACCTTATAAAAACAATTACGTTGCGCGGCGATTCCAGACTAATAACATACTACTGATTTTACGCTAATCAGTATTTTCAAATCTTTTATCCTACCTAAACCAATTTCTGTAGCTAATAACGATAAATTACTTATAAACCCTACCTACTAGAAAGGATGCTAGTCATGGCTATTAACAGACTTGATCAAGATACTTATATTAATAATAATTTGCCGCAAAATAGTTTAAGGATAATACCCAATACTGGCGTGTATTATCCTAGGCTTAATTTGCAATTTATTAATCAACTTAATCTAGCAGTTTATGCTTTAGAGCAATTTGCTCGGCAAAACCAACTTAACTCAGTAACAAACTCTCAAAACACTAGTAGCAGACAAAATACGGTATCACCTAATAATTCTAATACTACGCGTTTAGCTACCATTGAAATACTGGGGAATGAAAATGATTGGGCAGGTTCACCCCTTGATCAAGTACAGACTTTATTAAACTCGGTTATTGATACCTACTCTCAGTTCACTCATGGACGTCAGCTAGGCAAAATTTTAGTGCGTAATAATCCTATCCCTTATAA
>JBDKGX010000189.1:0-3425 GCA_039797965.1 Pseudomonadota bacterium | reverse complement strand
TCGTATTAAGCCTGATTGGTTGCCCGGTATTCCACCTGAAGAGATTAAATTAAAAGGTTGGGCGCTGTGGAGACGTTGTTTAGAGGGTATTGTCCCCACAGCTATTTTGATTTTCCTAGTACTAGGTACGATTATGTTAGGGGTGGCAACTCCCACCGAATCCGGTGCAATGGGGGCGGTAGGTGCTGTAGTACTTTCTGTATTGCGTAATCCCGCTTTCTCAGGGAAAGATAAAGCCGTTCTGCGTATGGGGCTAGTGGCAACGGGGGTGGCGATTATGGTGTCGTTACTATTGCCTCATGATAAAGGTAGCACCGGCGCACTATTGATGAAGCTCTCGGTGGCTGTGGTTTATATTGCACTCGTTTGGCTATTAGTGCGAGCTGCACAAATGACTGATATTCGCTCTCATATTACGGACTCTTATCAAACGACTATGCGTATTACCTCAATGGTGGTATTCATTTTAATTGGCTCTACTTGCTTTTCAGTGGTGTTCCAAGGGATTGATGGTGGGAAATGGGTTGAGCATCTATTCTCCAATTTGCCCGGTGGCTGGATTGGCTTTTTGGTAGTCGTGAATCTGTCTATTTTTGTGCTAGCTTTCTTCCTAGACTTCTTTGAAATTGCGTTCATTTTAGTACCCTTATTAGCTCCTGTGGCTCAAAAGCTTTTAACACCTGTAGTACTGGCTGATTTTGGAGGTAATGAACAAGCAGCAGCGGTTGGTGCCTTGGTATGGTTTGGGATGATGCTGAGCGTTAATATTCAGACCTCATTTATGCATCCACCGTTTGGTTTTGCGCTGTTTTACTTACGAGGGGTAGCCCCTAAAGAAGTTAAAAGCAGTGACATTTACTGGGGAGCGATTCCTTGGGTATTGATTCAGCTTGTGATGGTGGCAGTCGTCATGACTTTCCCGAAAATGACCACAATGTTCTTAGATCGTGGGCATGCGCCTTTGCCGACGGGAGGGGAGGTGAATTTTATGATGGATAGCTCTAAGCCAGCATCAAGCGCTAGTTCTAGCAATGAAATGGGCTTTAGTTTAGACGGAAATAGTCCTAAACCGACTACTCCAGAACCACCTAAACCGAGTAATGAAATGAATTTTCAATTAGACGGTGCTAAACCTTCTCAAAGTACTCCTAGTTCTGAACCGGCTAAGCCTAGCAATGAGTTTAATTTCCAGATCGAAAAACCGGCTGGACAATAACCTCTAATAACCTAAAGGGAGTAAGTGCTCTCCCTTTAGTGTTTATGTGCTACCTTAAGTGCATAGTAGTTAGTAGAAGTATTTGTTATGTCGTTGCCTACCAATTCCACCCTTCAATTATTATTAAATCACCGCTCTATTCGCCGTTATACTGGTCAGCCTATTGAACCTGAGTTACTAAATTTACTAATTCGTTGTGGGCAAGCCGCCCCTAGTTCTAGTTTTGTTCAGGCTTATTCGATTGTTCGAGTGACTGATCCCGTTAAACGAGCGGCTATTGCTCACGCTGCAGGCGATCAAGAGTGGGTTAAAACCGCCCCAGAGTTTTTAGTACTTTGTGCGGATATGACACGCATTGAGTATTGTGGTGATTTACATCAAGTCACATGGCAGGGTTATACAGAGCATAGTTTGGTGGCTACGATAGATGTGGCCTTATTAGCACAAAATATTTTAACAGCGGCGGAATCAATAGGACTAGGTGGGGTCTGTATTGGGGGTATTCGCAATAATATTGCTGCCGTAAGTGAAGTGTTAGGTTTGCCGGACTTGGTGTACCCCGTATTTGGTTTGTGTTTGGGGTGGCCTGATCATGAGCCTGCGGTCAAACCGCGTCTCCCAGTGCAAGCCATTTTGCATGAAAACAGCTATGACAACCAACGCTTGCCTACGGTTATTCAAGATTATGATCAAACGATGCAGCAGTATTATGCCGCTCGTGGGAGTAATCAACGCATTAGTAATTGGTCTACTCAAACTTACCAAGCAATTTATGGTAAATGTCGTGAGCATATGTTGGGATTTTTGCAGTCAAAAGGCTTTTTTAAGCAGTAATCTCTTCATTTAAAACAGTACTTTACTAATTTGCTTGGCTATTTATTTTGTCAGATTAAGTTTTAATAATGAGTTAATATCAATCGTAATAAAGCGTTATTAAAGTACTGCGTGCTAAGGTATCCACTGAAGGAATGAGCGTTATGAAAAGGTTGGGCAATTTTGAGGTTTGGCTAAGTACTTTATTTATGTGGCTTAGCTTAGCTGTGGCTGCTCAAGCTAAAGATTTAACCGAAATTAAGTACCCTATGCTATGGGTTATTGAAGGTGCTCAACCTACATGGCTATTTGGTACTATCCATTTAGCAGATAAACGCTTGACTAAATTACCCTTAGCCATTGAGTTGGCTTTACGTAGCAGTGATGCCGTCTATACAGAAATTCCTATGGAAGCGGCGCAATTGTTAGTAGCCCGCCAAGCGATGACGCGCAAAGATGATAAAACCCTTTATGAAGTGTTACCGGATTATTTACTGGAGCGGCTGAATACACATCTGCAAAGTACTAGTACTTTTCTCACCGTTGAAGCAGTAAAGCATCTTAAAACGTGGGTGGTTTCTACACTGGTGGCTGTGCCTAATGACACTTTAGAGCCTGCCTTAGATGTGCGTTTATATGATCAGGGCAAGAAAGCCTATAAAGAAGTGGGTGGCTTAGAAACCGCTTTCGAGCAAATTAGTTATTTTGACCAGTTTACTGAGGAAGAACAGGTAAAAATGCTAGAGGAGTCCCTCAATGCTTATGAAAAGCAGGATGTCAGTGAGCTAATGATGCAATGGTATTTGGCGGGTAATGCCGACAACCTAGTAGAACTAATGCAGCAAATGTCTACGCCCGATACTGATAAAGCTCTGCAACAAAAATTTATTCAATTACTACTGACCGATCGTAATAAAATCATGGCAGACCGGATAGCAGACAAACTTAAAGCCAACCCCAACAAGAAGTACTTTTTTGCAGTAGGTGCGGGGCATTTGGGCGGGGCTGAAAGTGTGATTAGCTTTTTAAAACAAAAGGGCTATGTCATTAAGCGAGTAGGTGTCCCTACTACAAAGCTCACTGAATAATAGTGGGCTTTGCAGGTAATAATAAAGGGCTATCAATCGGGAAAAACTCGGTCGCACACTGCACTAAATTATTAGCGGTTAAGCTAGGAACGCCATAAACCTCTGTCGTGACATTATAACGCTGCATAATACGACGTAGTAATAATTCAAAATCTCCATCACCCGAAGCCAGTACAATGACATCCGTATTGGGCGCTGCTTCCATCACATCTAAGGTGATACCTACATCCCAATCGCCTTTAGCAGAACCATCACTGCGTTGAATATAGGGTTTTAATTTCACATTAAAGCCTATACCCCGAAGAATA
>JBDKGX010000188.1:0-3478 GCA_039797965.1 Pseudomonadota bacterium | reverse complement strand
AAGGTTTCATTCCGGTCTTTATTGCACACTATGTCTTAGGCTATAGCTATGAATGGCAAGTACTTATTGGTTTAGCCGCCTTTTTAGGGCATCTCTACCCCGTCTTTTATGGTTTTGAAGGGGGCAAAGGCGTTGCGACTGCCATTGGGGTCTATTTGGCATTAAACTTTCCAGCAGCACTAATGACTATAGCGACATGGTTATTAATGGCACGAGTGTTTAAGTACTCTTCATTAGCCGCCTTAACAGCGACTCTGTTGGCACCTGTGTATTTTTATCTTATGACGGGTAATGGTTGGGTATTTTTAGGTTTATTAATCATGACGGGCTTTATCTACTACCGCCATCAATCTAATATTAAAAACTTACTGAATGGCACTGAGAAGAAACTAGGTAGCAAGACTTGATTGATTGACTTAATCATTGATTAATAGGCATAAAGTACTCCTTTCATCTCAACCAGTATGCCACTTGGTCTGCTGTTTCAGCGGAGCTAGCACTAGCGTTTTATAGTTAGTAGTCAAGTACTCAGTTTACTCAAGGAGTTTTCTACTATGACTACTGTTAATAATAATCGCCCGAATGCTCCGCTTTTACCGCGTCAAGCTCATGGCGATCAAAACACTAATATTCGCCAAGCCAGCCGCCAATTAAATTGGTTAAATAACCCTTTCGTTAATCAAAAAACGGGTTATATTGATTTAGCCAATGTGATTCGCCAAATTTTGAATCAATTAGGTGTACAACTCCCTACACCTTCTCCTGCGCCTTCTCCGATTAAACCACCGGATGTTCAACCGGTGTATGGAGTCGTCCTACCCCCCGACGTTCAGCCGGTCTATGGCGTGATTCAACCGCCCGATATTCAACCCGTATATGGCGTAGTACTACCCCCTGATAGTATGGCTCAACCGGTATATGGCGTGATTCAACCTGATATTCCCCTCGTGAGTGTGGATGACTCAACTCCAATTCAGGCCATTTATGGTGCAATTGTCAGATTAGATAGTAATGATTTAGCACAATAAATTGCTATCTCCATTGAGTCCCGCACCTAAGAGGAACCTGAGGCTATGTCACAACCCACCTATCAAGCTCCCGCATTTACTTCACGGCGTAAAAGTTATGCGGTCTGGGAAACCACTTTAAAATGTAATTTAGCCTGCAGCCATTGCGGTTCACGGGCAGGTGATGCCCGTGTAAACGAACTCAATACCGCTGAAGCCTTTGACTTAGTTAAGCAAATGGCAGAAGCAGGTATTACCGAAGTGACAATGATTGGTGGGGAAGCTTTTTTACGACCTGATTGGTTAGATATAGCCGAAGCAATCACCCGTCAAGGTATGATTTGCTCCATGACCACAGGCGGCTATGGGATTAATCGTACCACTGCTCAACGCATGAAAGATGTAGGAATCAATCAAATTTCCGTCTCCGTCGATGGTATGCAGCGCACTCATGATCGGTTGCGGGGCAAAATAGGGTCATGGCGCTATGCGTTTGAAACCATGGAACATCTGCAAGCCGTTGGTATTTACTTTGGAGCAAATACCCAAGTTAACCGTTACTCTGCTCCTGAATTTCCTTTACTATTTCAGGCACTAATCGATGCCGGTGCAAAAGCATGGCAAATTCAAATGACTGTGCCTATGGGCAATGCAGCCGATAACTCTGAGCTACTCATGCAACCTTATGAATTGCTGACTTTCCATCCTTTGCTAGCACAACTAGCCAAGCGTGGTTATCCACAAGGTTTTTATGTGCAGCCGGGCAATAACTATGGTTACTATGGCCCCTATGATCGAATGCTACGTGGCTTTGGTAGAGAGACAGAGTTTGGGTTTTGGCGAGGCTGTCAAGCTGGACTCAGTACTATTGGTATTGAAGCCGATGGCACTATTAAAGGCTGCCCCTCTTTGCCGACTGCGGCTTATTCAGGTGGTTCAATTCGCGATGCTTCACTCGTTGAAATCTTAACTGAGCGGGATGAGCTAACCTTTAATCTTAAAGCAGGTACTAGCGAGGGCACTGATCATCTGTGGGGATTTTGTAAAACTTGTGACTTTGCTGCGTTGTGTCGTGGAGCATGTAATTGGACGGCTCATGTATTTTTTGATCGACGCGGGAATAATCCTTACTGCCATCATCGTGCTTTGGTCAACGCCACCCAGAATCTTCGGGAAGAAGTGATTATTCGTCGTAAAGCTAATGGTTTACCCTTTGATAATGGCGTATTTGACTTGAGTACTTTAGCTTTTGATGCGCCTTTTAATGATGATCCCTTACGTTTTACGGCTGAGAAAATTCAATGGCCTAAACAATGGCTTGCTGAAAATCCTCATTTAAGTGCAGAATTACAAGCCGAAGTAGAGCGTAATATTGCCACTATGCGCACTGCTCAAAGTACTCGTGCATTAACACCTACTATAATGCCTGCTATGTAAATAGCAGATTTTTTGCCTCCTCTTTCCTCCAGAGAGCACCAGTCAATTTTTACGATTGACTGGTTTATTTAGTGATAGTCGAAAGTACCTTATCGGCTTTAAGTACTTCAGCACGAATTAATTCCTCACACTGTAGCGCTACAGCTTTACGCTCGATGCCTTGAGTCGTAATCGGTGGTAGGAAATGTATTTCTGCTGTAAAGCGGGGTAAAGCCATCATCGCCCAGATATTATCCAGCAACGTTTGCTCACCGACATAAGCAACCCTATCTAAACGCTCCCCGTTCATGGTTTTATATTGAAGTACTACAGGTTGCACCGGAGTTTCGGTATCTAAAGCAGGGGCAAAAATACGAGCGAAAAAACGCTTTACCGTTGTACCATCTGTTGTTGTCCCCTCAGGAAATAAAGCGATACGATCACCTTGTCGCAATGCTTGACGGACTTCCTCGGCTGCCCTTTCACCGGACTGCCCGCGATCAATATATAAAGTACCTGATTGCGTCGCCAACCACCCAATAATAGGCCATTTTTTTACCTCAATTTTGGATAAAAACCGTGGCACACCCACCCCACCTAATACACCAATATCTAACCATGAAATATGATTAGCTACCCAAAGTACTTGATGCGTTAAGGGCTCACCCTTTATGACTAAATCAGCGCCTACACAAGTAGCGAGGCGCTTCAACCACCACTGTTTAGTACGTTGAAAATAAGGAGTGTGATAAGTCATGCGAGCTAAACCGGTCAGCAGTAGCGCTAGTACTACCCCCACCAGCAAATGTATTAGCAAACATGTCGCTCGTACCATACGCCGAATAAACACCATAACCCGTACCTATTATTGAGACCGTCCGCATTATGAGCTGAGTCAGTAAAGTACTGCAAATAGATTAAGACATGTCACAAAGCTGTCATATTTACTTTCTAAGATGAGCGCATCTTAAATAGGAATCGATGGGAGATATCCTCATGAAATCATTATCGTTGCTAGTAGCAGCTAGTTTGTTAATGGGTGTTGGCGTTGCTCA
>JBDKGX010000187.1:0-3489 GCA_039797965.1 Pseudomonadota bacterium | reverse complement strand
TAATGGCGATGGTAAAGTTGAAGATGGCGAATTAGCAGACGTAACGGCGTTAGGCGTCAGCAGTTTAAGTACGGGTATGCAATTAGTAAAAGACGCTAATGGTGATGACTTAATGCGCTCTCTAGCCACTATCAATGGCAAAAATGTAATGACTGAAGACGTATGGTTTGCTTCTAAGTAATCCAGTCCTTTAGTACAGACTACTCTAAATGCTTAAAAGTAGTCTTATCAGAGTACTAAGTAGATCATTGATGACTTAGTACTCGCTCCAAATTTCATATCCTATCCACTCCAATATCATTACTCTCGTACATTCATTAGCCCGCAATCTTTCTGCTACAGGTGATCTGAATGTGACGACACCCCAACTATCTACCTCTGTAAAGATGTTTTTTTAATAAGTATTTAGCAAAGCAGAATACTAACTCAATGCTTTGGGCAGGTAGTGCGATTGTGGCGTTGGCTGGGCTTGCGTATGATCTAGACACACAGTCAGCATTAAGGAGCCAAAACGATGGAAAAATATAAAAAAATCGTGATTTTAACCGGAGCAGGTATTTCAGCCGAATCTGGAATTCAAACCTTTCGAGCCAGTGATGGTCTTTGGGAAGGACATCGCGTTGAAGAAGTAGCCACGCCGGAAGGTTTTAAACGTAACCCTAAATTAGTACATCAATTTTATAATATGCGCCGCGCCCAGTTAAATTCTGGCACTGTACAACCTAACAAGGCTCACGAAGCTTTAGCTCGATTAGAGCAAGAATTAGAAGGCGAAGTACTGGTTATTACTCAGAATGTAGATGATCTGCATGAGCGGGGTGGCTCTACGCATTTAATTCATATGCATGGTGAGTTAAATAAGGTTCGTTGTAATGAGTGCGGTACGATTTCCTTTTGGCGCACAGAGTTAGATGCAGAAACAGCGTGCCGCAAATGTAATACAGTAGGGAAAATGCGCCCGCATATTGTGTGGTTTGGCGAGTATCCCTTTGCCATGGATAGCATTGAAAAGGCTTTACAAGCGTGTGATTTGTTTATCTCCATTGGTACCTCAGGGCATGTTTATCCCGCCGCAGGTTTTGTTCAAGTAGCTCGTGCCGCTGGAGCACATACCGTTGAATTAAATTTAGAACCCTCTTTAGTCCAAACAGATTTTCACGAGTCCTATCAAGGTAAAGCCACGGAATTAGTACCAAAATATGTAGAGCGTATTTTAAAGGCTTAAGTACTATTGCGTCATTTATCACCTATTTAATAAAGTAAGTACTACTAATATCGTCATATCATTTAAGTAGTTAGACACTATCGGTGGAGTACTTGTGTTAGTGTTAAAGCCATAACTATTTTGTCAGCGTGTCATGGAGTGTACTAATGAAACCTTTATTATTGGTGAGTACTTTATTATTAGTCAGCTCACAGGCTTGGGCTGAAAGTGAGTTGATGTTAGGGGCGAGCGTCCAAATGGAACCCTCCATTTATAAAGGGGGTAAAGATCGAGTATTGATCAGCCCCTTTAAACTGGATCGTGATGGTTTTTATCTATCAGGCCCTTCGCTCAATGTTTATAAGTCTCCTGTAAGTCGAGCCTATGTGGGTGTAGGTCTAGATGAGTGGGATCATAAGCGTGGCAAAAGCGATATCACTGCTGGGATGAACGGTCTTGAACGAGCCATTAGTTTACGCACGGGTGCTGCATGGAAAACTCGTGCAGGCGTGTTTAATGTTGATCTAGCTCATGACTTTAATGCTCACAAAGGTAATCAAGCCCGCGTACGCTATACCAAACCCATTCAAGGGGCACGAGTTCTGTGGTTGCCTTATGCGTCTGTGCAGTGGTTGGATAAGGATGTGAGTAATTATTACTTCGGAGTGAAAAGTACCGAAGCCACCACCACTCGCGCTACCTATCAATTAAATAGTACTCAAGTCCTTAAAGCGGGCGTGGATGCTGAGTTTCCATTATCGCGCAATGTGGCAATGGTGACAGGAGTGGGCGTTACGGCTTATGACAGTGATATTAAAAATAGCCCACTAGTGCATAAAGGCTCCGCACCTTATGTAAAAGTAGGACTCGCTTATCGGTTTCGCTAATAAGCCATGAGCTCGCTAGCGGCTACAGGATATTTTTTCCAGAGATGCCGTAAATATAGTCCTATAGGCTTCAAGGCGGCGTCTATGTCGCCTTGACTCAAAAATATCTTGCATCCGTTAGCTGTGATCAAAGTACTAGCACTATCAGGTTACAGCCGCGCGTTTTTGATATTCAGGTTTATCCCAAAGCTGTTGATTGATGACTTGATCAAGTATTTCAACGGCTTGTATCACATCGGCTTCGTCAATATAAAGCGGAGTAAAACCAAAGCGCATAATATCGGGTGCTCTAAAATCACCGATGACCCCGCGTGCAATCAGTGCCTGTATGGCAGCATAGCCGTGTTCAAAGTGGAATGACACTTGAGAGCCACGTTGTGCAGCAGTACGGGGACTGGCGAGTTGCAGAGTAGGGCAACGCTGCTCCACTTCGCGAATAAATAATTCACACAGTTGAATAGATTTAGCGCGAATGTCCATCATTTCTACATTATCCCACGCATCCATTGCCGCTTCTAAAATTGAAAGAGCAATAATAGGCGGCGTACCCACCCGCATGCGTTGAATACCTTGGGCAGGACGATAATCTAAATCAAATGCAAAAGGCGCATCATGCCCCATCCAACCCGCTAAGGCTGGCCAAGGTTTATTAGCATGTTGCGGTGAAACATAAATAAACGCAGGCGCACCAGGGCCACCATTTAAGTACTTATATGTGCAACCCACCGCGAAATCCGCCTGATGCTCAGCCAGTTTGACAGGAATCGCCCCTGCTGAATGGGCTAAGTCCCAAACCGTAATAATCCCTTTAGCGTGTGCCAGTTCGGTGAGTTTTTGCATATCATGCATACGCCCAGTACGGTAATCGACCTGTGTCAACATCAGTACTGCAACCCTTTCATCTAAGAGGCTTTCAACGTCTTCAGGTTGAGGAACTTTTAATTCATAACCTTTGTCTAGTAAGCGTATGAGACCATCAGCCATGTAGAGATCAGAAGGAAAATTCCCACTATCGGACACAATGACCCTTCGAGTAGGGTTGAGTGAAACGGCAGCTGCTAAGGCTTGGTAGACTTTAATGGATAAGGTATCCCCCGTAATCACTGAGCCTGCGGGCGCACCGACTAGCCGAGCAATCCGATCTGCAACACGAGTCGGTAAGTTAATCCAGTCGGATTCATTCCACCCCTTGATGAGCTGCTGACCCCATTGATCAAAAATAACTTCCTGAGCGCGTTGTTGAGCTGCTTTAGGCATGACTCCTAATGAGTTACCGTCTAAATAAATAACGCCTTCAGGAATGTGAAACAGTGCTTTAGTTTTTGTAAAATCGGTCATACCCATGCTTCCTAGTGATGAAACTAAGATGCTAATGATTTACACCTAAGAGTACAATTA
>JBDKGX010000186.1:0-3560 GCA_039797965.1 Pseudomonadota bacterium | reverse complement strand
AAATAACACACGCTCACCAGCAAAAGTGGCAATGGGGTCGCTGGATTGGCAAATAGCTTGAGCCATGGCTGGATTCATGGCTTGGTCTTCGTATTTGAAGGGGATTTCACCGCGCTGTTGGCGTTGTAAAAACACCAAAAACAGAGCTGGTAATAAGGCAACCGCTTCAATACTGCGACCAGCCGCTAAGGCTTCACGCAAGGTAGGTTGAATAAATCCCGGAATTTTAGAAAAGCCATCCATAGCAACGCGCTGATTGGTGTCTAAAATATTAGGATTACTAAAACGATCAAGGACGACATCACGATAGTTTGCCAAATTCAATGGGCTAGGGTGTTCCGGTGTATCTAGGCAAGGAATCGCATCTTGGGTGGCGTAGTCATAAGCCATTTGGCGAATATCGGGATCGGTAGTACCTTCATGTATGTAGGTATAGCCCCGTAAAGTACCTGCCCATGCAATACAGCTATGCGTGGCATTGAGCAAGCGGATTTTAGCTTCTTCATAGGGCATCACATCTTGCACCATTTCCACGCCGACCTTTTCCCATGCAGGGCGCCCAGCGATGAAGTGATCTTCAATGACCCATTGAATAAACGTTTCTGCCATTAAAGCCGCGGGATCATTTTGACCTGTTGTGGCTTTCACACGAGCTTGAATATCAGGGGTAGGGCGTGGGGTAATTCTATCAACCATTGAGTTGGGGGCTGAAGTATGGGTATTCACCCATTCTAGCAAAGCCTGATCGCCTCGTTTGGCTAGGAACTGCTTTAAACCACTGTAAAAGCGTTCGCCATTACTACGTAAGTTATCGCAATTTAATAGTGTGACCGCGCCCGCATTTGCCTTCATACGGGCTTTGAGTAATAACGCTAATGCCCCGTAAATCGTCGTGTGTGTAGTACCCGCTAAATCAGAACGTAAATCAGCAAAACTGTTATCCAGTTGGTGATGGGCATCCAGATAATAGCCCGCTTCTGTCACAGTAAACGAAATAATACGAGTACTGGGATCAATAGCGATTTGAGTCAAACCCTGAAGATCAGGGTCATAGCTAATCACCTGTTGAATTGCACTAATAGACTCATAGTGGCGCTCGCCTGCGGTATTAACCGTTTCTAGAGTATAACGACCTTGATTACTTTGTAGGGCTGCAATCGTTTCCAGCATATCTGGGCGAATATTGCCTCCCACTATTCGCCAACTGTTATCGCCTTGGTTGTGCAAGTACTGTAAATACACCGCTTGATGGGCGCGGTGAAAAGAGCCTAGCCCTAAATGAAGTTGGGTATAAGTACTGGGAGTCATGCTGCCATTCCTTGAGTTAAAGCGAGGGACTGACCTTGATTATCAAACCGATGAAGGTGTTGTGGATTAAATTGAATAGTGACGGTTTCACCTAGTTGATGGCGCGGGCGTTCATATTGGCGAACAATAATGGTTTGCCCACTGGACAGTGCCACATGAATGAGGGTTTCATTCCCCAGTGCTTCAATTAACTCAATCGTGCCTTGCAATGCCCCTGAAGTACTAATCGCTAAATGTTCAGGGCGAATTCCCAACTCATGAGCGCCTGCTGCAAAGGCGGGCAGTACTTGAGCAGGTAGCACATTCATTTGTGGCATACCAATAAACTGCGCTACAAAGCGATTAGCAGGCTGATCATAAAGCTCTAACGGTGTGCCGACTTGCTCAATTAAGCCATCCCGAAGTACTACCACTCGATCAGCCAATGTCATAGCCTCGACTTGATCATGAGTGACATAAATAGTAGTAGCTCCCAACTCACGATGTAATTTGGCGATTTCAACACGAGTTTGTCCACGTAGTGCAGCGTCTAAGTTCGACAAGGGCTCATCAAATAAAAACACTTTAGGTTGACGTACAATGGCGCGTCCAATCGCAACCCGTTGGCGTTGCCCACCGGATAAGGCTTTTGGAGTACGTTTTAAGTACGGAGTGAGGTTGAGTTTTTCAGCCGCATTGGTGATTTTTTCTTTAATAGTTTGCGGGTCAATTTTTGCCAGCCGTAAAGCAAACGACATATTATCTTCAACGGTCATATGCGGATAAAGCGCATAAGATTGAAATACCATGGCTAGGTCACGTTTGGAGGAGGGTTCATGAGTGATTTCACGCCCGTCCAAATTAAGCGAGCCACCATCAATGGTTTCCAAGCCTGCAATCATCCGTAGTAGTGTCGATTTACCACAGCCAGAAGGGCCCACGAAAACAATAAATTCGCCTTTGTTAATACTGAGGTTTACCCCTTTAATAGCGCGGAGGCTGCCGTAGTACTTTTCGACATTATTAAGTTCTAGAAATGACATGATATTGATTCCTTTGCCTATTTGACTGCACCAAAGGTTAAACCTTGGACTAATTGCTTTTGACTAAACCAACCAAACACAATGATGGGAGCAATCGCAAGTAACGAGGCAGCTGATAGTTTTGCCCAGAATAGCCCTTCAGGACTGGAGTAGGAGGCGACTAGTGTGGCGAGCGTGCCTGCATTGGCTGAGCCTAGATTCAAAGCCCAAAAGGCTTCATTCCATGAGAGTACTAAGCACAGTAAACCTGTTGAGGCGAGCCCTCCCATGCCTAGTGGTAATAATACATGGCGGAATTCATCCCACAGGTTAGCGCCATCCATTCGCGAGGCTTCGAGGATTTCACGGGGAATATCTTTAAAGTGCGAGTACAACATCCACACCATAATGGGCAGATTACTCATGGTAAAAACTAAGATTAAACCTAAGCGGGTGTCGAGTAGATGCAGGTTTTGATACACCACATAAACCGGAACTAAAGCCCCCACAGCAGGCATCATTTTAGTAGAGAGCATCCACATCAAAACGTCTTTAGTGCGCTTAGTAGGATTGAAAGCCATGCTATAAGCGGCAGGTGCTGCAATCAGTAAGCCTAAGAGAGTGGACACCACACTGGTGATAATCGAGTTCCACGCAAAATGTAAGTAGTTGCTACGCGCCTGAACTTCAGCAAAGTTTTCCAAGGTTGGCGTAAAGACCCACAATGATGGAACTGTAATGGCTTGAGCTTCTGTTTTAAAAGCAGTGACGGCTAAAAACAGAATCGGGAAAAAGATAATTAAAGCAACTAGCCACGCTACAACCGTGCGAATAGCGAGTTTTAGTGTTTTAGAGCGAGGAGCGGATGACATAATGATTACTCCAAGTTTTTGCCAATCATGCGAATCAAAAACACCGCCACAATATTGGCGAGTACTACCGCAATTAAAGCACCTGCCGAAGCCACCCCAATATCAAAGTTCAGTAAGGCTTGAGTGAAAATCAAAAAGGCTAAATTAGTACTTTCCGTACCAGGCCCACCTGCGGTGGTGGTGTAGATTTCAGCAAAAACGCTCAATAGGAAAATCACTTCAATCATAATTACGACGGAAATGGAGCGGGCTAAATGGGGCAAATATAAATAGCGCAGTTGTTGCCAATAAGTAGCTCCATCCATGCCTGCGGCTTCTAGTTGCTCTCTATCCATGGATTGCAATGCAGTAATAAAGATCAAACAAGCAAAGGGCAACC
>JBDKGX010000185.1:0-3571 GCA_039797965.1 Pseudomonadota bacterium | reverse complement strand
CAAGTACTAGCCATTGATCTTTTCAGCAGCATATGCTCAGGGTTAATGGTTCAATGTTTGAATTAATCAATGACAGAACTGATCTGTAGGACAGCTAGTACAAATTTAAAATAATAAGTCTTCAAATAAGTTGGGAGTAGAGCATCATTTTTACTCCTCACTTATTTAACAATAGGTTTTGTTGCTCTTGAGGTCTATATTAGGTAACTAAAAGACTCAGCTCCAAACTTATTCTTATTGATTAATACTCAAATGGGTGCAGTATGTGCAAAGATGTTGGCGTAGTAATCACCCTCTAGTGGTGAGGTGCGTCCATGTTGCAGCCGTGCGGATTCATAAAATACTACATCCCCTGCTTGCATGTTCACTTTATGAATACGTCCTTTATGATCACAAATCTCCAAAGGCCAATCCTTTTCTACTTGTTGTGCCACATTAATAATCATACTGACTTGATGAGTATCAATTCGGTCTACATGCATTTTTAATGTAGCACCTCGTTGATATTCACGAATCCCATAGACAGCGCTAGGTTTTAATTTGGTTTTGACCCAATCTTCTAGCATTGGGCAAATCGTATTAAAAATCTCAGAACGTAAATCATCACTAAGCTCTACCATTTTAGCAGGATGGTGCTCAGAGGTTGTTTTTATATAAGTACCAATGGATTCATTGACTTCAAGCGCAATATTTTTTTTGCCCTCTCTATAGAAATTTGTAATTTTGGCAAATAACTCATCCGGTAAGCGCACTTTCTTAAAGCCTTCTGGGGTAAAAAAGGGCAGTTTTTTATAGGGCAGAGAGTTAAAGGGCGTGGTTAAAGTCCCTTGAGTTCTGAACCATTTGGTAATAACGACTTTCTCGCCTTTAATAACAGGTTTTGCCCAATGTAATGTTTTAGGGTTGACTGAGCCATTAGCATTAAGGCTATTCCAAACCACTGCCATACCTTTTTTGGGTTTGACTTCCAAGTCTACCTCGGAAAATGCAGTCTCACCGCCCTCCTCTACATCATTAAGATAGATCATAAACGTCCAAGTACGTTGACCTAGCTGACTGGCAAATTGCTCGTATTCTTGGGTGTTTGGCTCAAAATAATCCGTATGTTGTTTAAATTCTTGACCAACTTGATAGTACTGCCCTTGAATACCCTCTGAGCGTTCGACCTCCATTCCCATATATTCAGCGATACGGTTATCGATCTCTTGGACTACCTCATGATGGGTGAGGCACAAATCACAGGTTTGACTAGTGCGGTAATATCGATCCACTTCATGCGGATTAGTGATGGTTGATGGACGACATTGATTTTTAATTTGGGCGACTAATGTGTCACACTCCTCAGCGGTCAGAAAATCCTCAACCAAGTACAAATGAATGTCTTCGGAAATAAAGCGTTTAGCTAAAGGTAACATAACGCTATCAATAGCTTCGTAAACCGATAGGTTTGGCAACGTTGGAGTTGTTTTACTGAGTACTTGATTGAGCAATTGAATGACCTCAAGGTTTTGAGGTAAGTAGCTCATTTCTGCCACGATAGTCAATGGATGAAAGTTAGCCTCAAATAAGATTTTAACCATGCCATCTTTATCGCAGCCCCGCGCCAAATTGGTCTGAATCCAGTCTTTCCAGCTTTGATCCATATACGTCTGCATCGTAATCTCGTTATTAGTCAAGTTTTAGATCAAACGAGTATAGGTAGCTTAGGTGAATGCTCGCTAATTACGACGTACTACCGGAATTATTTTAATGATGAATTACTTGTCCTAGTAAACTACTCAAATAAAAAGTTTAGGTATACAGAATGTCAAAGCCTTATATTACCAATCTAACATTATTTTCAATTACCCTAATTTTGAGTACTTCAGCCGATGAAATATTCTTTTTTTATTAAAGTCTGGTTGGTTTTTATTGGATGTTTGTCCGTTGCTTACAGTGCTGAGCAACCCCACTTTACTGTAGTAGCGATTGATACCACGCAACATCGCTTAGGGTTATATCTATATGATGATCAAGGCAACGCTTTTAAGCGTTTTAATCGCTTAGCACAGTGGCTGGAGCAACAAGGTAAAACGTTGGGGTTTGCGATGAATGCAGGTATGTTTCAGGAAAACTATTCGCCGGTAGGCTTATTGGTTGCTAACGGCAAGCAGCTAAAACGACTAAATTTAGCCAATGCCAAGGGCAATTTTTATATGAAACCTAATGGCATATTTTTAGTATCGAATAATCAACCTTATGTGATGGAATCAAGTGAGTACTTGAGGTTCACAGGCAAGGTTGATTTAGCAACACAATCAGGCCCTTTGTTAGTACGCCATAATCAAATCCATCCCATATTTAAGCCCAATGCCACCTCACGTTTAATTCGTAATGGTGTCGGAGTTAATGGTACAACGGCATACTTTGTAATGAGTGAGCGCCCTGTCAATTTTTATGAGTTTGCCGCATTTTTTCGTGATGAATTAAAATGCCCAGATGCGCTCTATTTTGATGGGGTAGTATCTAGCTTATATTCAGCCAAGTTTGGGCGTAATGATGATTTTGTTAATGTAGGACCCATGATTGGCATAGCGGAGTAATAATAGGTCTATTTGATGATCGGCAAAGTACTTGTCTCTTTCACACTCTCCATGACCACATAAGTCTTAGTTGATAAAATCGCGGGATGATTGCCAAACGTTGTGCCCAAAAACTGACGATATTCTTTAATATTTTTAAACCGTGCTTTGACTAAATAATCGAATCCCCCCGCGATCATATGGCACTCCTGCACGGGCTCTAGTTCTTGTACATAGTGAGCAAACTCCTCAAACACATTGCGGTTAGTGCGATCCAGTGTAATCTCAATAAAGGCAAGTAAATTAAATCCCAACCGCTCCGCGTTTAAAATGGCAGTGTACCGATCAATATAGCCTTGCTCTTGCAAATGCTTGACCCGCTCTAGACAAGGCGTGGGCGAGAGATTAACTAATTTGGCTAAATCTGCATTAGTGATTTTGCTGTTGCGTTGCAGTTCACGTAGTAGTTTGCGGTCAATAGAATCTAAAGTACTGGGTGATTTATCTGGTTTAATAGGCATTATTCAGCATGTCATAATAAAAATAGCTAGCATTATAGTCATAAATCCTGTCGTAAGCTTGATACGCTGCACATCAAGCCACCTATTGATGTTGGAGAAAATGATGAACCCAGCTGCACCATTAAATGCCCTCGCCTCAGCCCGTCTTGCTATTAATAAAGCTTGGTTTCGAGAGGAAGCTGACGTAGTTCAAAGCCTGTTGAGTCAACACGGCTTAGATCACATTGCTCGTGAACGTATTAATCAAACAGCCACCCAACTCGTCGAAACCCTTCGTGTAGAGCCTAATCCTAATTTAATGGAGAGCTTTTTAGCCGAATACGGTCTGACCACGGATGAAGGTGTCGCTCTTATGTGTTTAGCCGAAGCCTATTTGCGTGTACCGGATTCGCCGACTTTGGATGCCTTAATTAGAGATAAAATCGGTGGGGCAGATTGGGCGAGACAGAGTAAAGATTCCCAGTCCATGCTAGTGAATGTATCGACTTG
>JBDKGX010000184.1:0-3583 GCA_039797965.1 Pseudomonadota bacterium | reverse complement strand
GAAGTACTAGGCCCTCCACCAACCTCAGGGACTCGTGATGCCTTCGTAGAAATGGTTATGAACTATGGCTGTAAAAGTTTTAGTTGGGTCAAAAACTTAGAAAAAGACAATGAAAAACAATTCAAAGCTATTTGCAGTACCATTCGTGAAGATGGTCATTATATTGAGGCGGGTGAAAACGATAATTTGATCGTACAGAAGCTAGTCCAAAATCATGATGCACTAGGCGTTTTTGGTTATAGTTTCCTTGAGGAAAATACGGATAAAGTAAAAGGTGCGATTATTAATAGTGTACCGATTGCGTTTGAAACTATTAGCTCAGGCAAATACCCTATCTCTCGTCCGCTTTATATGTATGTAAAGAAAAATCATATGGGTACGGTAGAGGGGATTGCTGAGTTTGTGGCTGAGTTTGCGAGTGATGCCGCGTGGGGGGATTCGGGTTATTTGGCTGATAAAGGTTTAGTCCCTATGCCAGCCGCTGAGCGTCAGCGTTTTGGTGCAGTGGCTAAAAATATGAACGTATTAACTAATGTAAAATAATCAGTTAGTTCATCATTAAAAATACGTAATATGCTGCTTTAATCCTCCACACTAGGTGCTAGTGTGGAGGATTGTCTTATTTAGGAGTACTTAAATCAGTAGATTTAAGCGGTTGTGCGCTTAATATAATCGACTGCAATCCGTAACATCCGGCGTACCGGTTCAGCCGCACCCCACAGTAATTGATCACCCACGGTAAAAGCGGTGATGTATTCAGGGCCAATATTCATTTTGCGAATCCGACCCACTGGCACGGTTAACGAGCCTGAAGCTTGTACTGGAGTCAGACCTGCTAAAGTTGAAGCTTTATCATTAGGAATGACTTTGACCCACTCATTATGCGCGGCAATCAGTGACTCGATTTCGCTCAAAGGTAAGTCTTTTTTCAATTTAATGGTAAAGGCTTGAGAGTGGCAACGCATCGCACCAATGCGCACACATTGACCATCTACCGGAATAATATTCTCACCGGTTAACCCCAAGATTTTGTTGGTTTCGGCAATGCCTTTCCATTCCTCTTTGGTTTGACCGTTTTCCCATGCTTTATCAATCCAAGGAATGAGGCTACCGGCTAAGGGGGCACCAAAGTTTTCAGTGGATAATGTACCGTCATTCAGTTTAGCAGTGACTTTTTGGTCAATGTCTAAAATTGCTGAAGCAGGATCGGCTAATAGGTCAGTCACCTCGCCATTGAGTTCACCCATTTGCGTGAGTAGTTCACGCATGTTTTTCGCACCAGCCCCACTAGCTGCTTGATAAGTCATGCTAGTCATCCATTCGACTAGATCATTTTCAAACAAGCCCCCTAATGCCATTAGCATTAAAGACACGGTGCAATTACCGCCGACGTAGTTTTTAATGCCTTTTTCTAAACCTGCATCAATCACGCGGCGATTCACTGGATCAAGAACAATAATGGCATCGTCTTTCATACGTAAAGTCGATGCGGCATCAATCCAGTAGCCATTCCATTGGGTGCGTAGCTTGTCATAGACTGCCGTGGTGTAGTCACCGCCTTGACAGGAGACAATAATATCCATTTGTGCTAATGCATCAATGTCCATTGCATCCTGTAAAGGCTTAGTACCTGTACCCACATCAGGGCCCGCACTGCCTGCTTGTGAAGTAGTGAAAAACACGGGTTCAAAACCCTGAAAATCTTGCTCGGCACGCATACGTTCCATTAACACAGAACCCACCATACCGCGCCAACCAACAAAACCAACTTTGAGCATGACGCACTCCTAAGTAATCAATGAATGGCTAACAGCCACCTATAAAAGAGGGGAGAGTGATTGTAACACCGAGTACTTAAGGCTTCACGTACTGTGTGAGGATTCCATAGCACTAAAGTACTGCTCTGATTTAAATAGGGAAGGTGAGCCGTTCAGTTTAATCCTTAGCGGCAAAAGGTTTGGCAAAGGTAAACGCATAGGGAGTAGATCCGTGTATTTCTAAGTAGGCTAAGCGCTCAGCAGCCTCTAGTAAGGTCGGTTGATGTCCTACTGGAATCCACCACATTGTAGTATAAGCCTTTCCCATTTTTGAAAACCATTCCCGTCGCCGCCGCATAATATCGGTATGAGCCGATTTAAACGCAAACGCTTTCAGTGACTCCACATCCTGCCATACTGACATATTCACAATTACACTCTCAGGAAACGGATGATCTAATTGTGGATCACGACAATCCTCAATCAACCGCCACACAAACCCCTCCGAACTTTCTGCTAATGCATTAATAGGATCTAAATTAGCCACAAAATCAGCTAATTGGGGAGAGTCTAAGGGGGCGAGTAAGGTAGCGAGATTAATTTGGGCTAAGTGATGCGACATACTCAAGCTCTGAAAAAAAGGGGATATTTTAACACAAGCCAACCATATCCCCACTGCTTTCCTTTCTAAGCCGCCTGCTCTAATCGCGTAGCGTGCATGCCCAAACGATTCGCTGCACTGATCAAGGCTTTAAATGACGCAGTAATAATATTTTCATCGATCCCAACTCCATAATAATCACCGCGCTGTTGCTCATGGGCTAATTCCATAAACGCGCAAGCTTTCGCATTGCCCCCCGATTGACTCGCACTCATGGAGCGCTCCTCATACGAGCGCACTTGAATACTTACCCCTAATGTTTTCAAGGCTTGTACTGCTGCATCAATGGGACCATTACCCTCACCTTGTACCCATTGAGTTTGTCCATTGATTTCAATGGCTAAACGTACCCCTTGTTTAGTCTCTGCTTCATACAAATGATGAGCCGAGTACTTTAAGGGCGAGTACTTTGCAACATAAGTATCATTAAATAATTGCCAAATATCTGCCGCACTGATCTCACGTCCGTGAGTATCCATGTCTTTTTGTACAATACCTGCAAACTCGATTTGCATCCGTCGTGGCAATACAATGCCGTAGTCTTGTTCCAACAAATACGCAATGCCGCCTTTACCCGATTGGCTATTCACCCGAATCACGGAGTCATACGAACGCCCCACGTCACGCGGGTCAATGGGTAAGTAGGGTACATTCCACAACGCTTGATTGGGTTGAATTTTAAAGCCTTTATTAATCGCATCCTGATGCGAACCCGAAAATGCGGTAAACACCAAATCACCCACATACGGATGCCGTGGATGAATAGGCAACTGAGTACATTCCTCCACCGTGCGAGCGATGGCATTAATATTGGAAAAATCTAAATTCGGGTTAATACCCTGTGTGTAAAGATTCAAGGCTAAGGTGACTAAATCGACGTTTCCGGTACGTTCGCCATTGCCAAATAAACAGCCTTCTACCCGATCAGCGCCTGCCATTAAAGCTAGTTCTGCCGCCGCTACTGCAGTACCACGATCATTATGCGGATGCACACTGATCAATACACTATCGCGGCGTTCAAGGTTTTTATGCATCCATTCGATTTGGTCAGCATGGATATTGGGCGTTGCCATTTCTACCGTTGCTGGTAAGTTTAAAATCACCTTATTAGTAGGGGTAGCACCCCATGTAGCGGTGACGGCATTACAGACTTCTAAGACAAACG
>JBDKGX010000183.1:0-3615 GCA_039797965.1 Pseudomonadota bacterium | reverse complement strand
TGTAGAGAAAGGGATTTTACTATGAATATCAGTATTAACTATCGACAAACCTCACAGAATCTAGAGGTACCTAGTATTGATACGGCGGGGCTAATGGATCGTTTAAGTAATTTAGCTGAGCAAGGTGTAGACATGGGCTCATTTGAGAGCTTCATGGCAGTTGAAAGTTTATTAGGCTTACTGACTAGCAATCTACGTCAAAGCACTCATAGTTTTGATCAGGGTTCAAATGCAGTTGAAAGTTTATATCTGAGGTGGTCGGATCAAGAACTATCGCCTTTGCAACAAGCTATTCAACAATTTGCCGGACAAGACGGGCGGTTTAGTTTAGAAGAGTTTGAACAATTTGCCCAACAAGTATTAGGTTTAGAGACCAAAGCGGCGAATGATATTTTTGGCTCTCTCAGTGCTCAAAGTACTCAGGCACAAGCAGCAGGTTGTCCATTTGCTCATTCTGTACAACCCCGTTTAGAGTGATGTTTATACACTAACATTACCCATTGGCATCATCACTAGGGCAACACTCATTAAAAGAGTTGCCCTAACTTATACTCCGCACTTATTTGGGTGCTATCGTCGTTTGCTTAGAATAAAGTAGTCGGTATTTTTATAAGATTTAAAGTTGATTAGGGTTTGACTGAACTAGAAATCAGTTTTAATCCTAAACCAAACATAACTAATCCCGCTATGCGATCCATCCAAAGTTTATAAGACAGATAGATACTTTGAGGTTTAGTAGAACTCAATACTAAAGCAACTAAGGCATACCAGCTAGACTCAATAATAAACATGACTACTAATAAAGTCAGCGCAAAACCCCATGAAAAAGTAGCGGGTAAAAATGCGGCGAAAACGCTAGCATAAATAATCGCGGTTTTCGGATTACTGACTTGGGTCAATAACCCTAGCCAAAAAGCCTGAGGCGTATTAGAGGACGCGGTGTTTTGAATGGCTAGAGGTTGTGTAGCTGCTCTAAAAATTAAAAATCCCAGATAACATAAATACAAACCGCCAAGTACTTTAAGTACTAGATACAGTGCCGGAATCGTTAATAGCACACTTTGTAACCCCAACAATGCAATCGAAGCCATAATGACACTGCCAGCTCCCATACCTAAGGCAGCTTGTAACCCTTGTTGACGTGATGAGGCAATCGCTACCCGTGCCACCATAATAAAACTGGGGCCGGGACTAATCACCCCCACAGTCAATGCGGCAACAATGGCAAATAAAGCTGCTAATTCTTGCATAACTTCGACTCCATAAATGGTTAACGTTTTTTATAACTGGCTAACAGTGCACCGACAATAATGGCTATACAGGCTACCCCAACTTGCCAAG
Source organism: Pseudomonadota bacterium (assembly GCA_039797965.1). Lineage (GTDB taxonomy): Bacteria > Pseudomonadota > Gammaproteobacteria > Thiotrichales > Thiotrichaceae > Thiofilum. Next base: position 2,274 of record JBDKGX010000183.1, on the reverse strand, counting down.
TAAAATCAGCACGTCCAAAGACAATGAGCAATAAGGTAGAAATCAAGGGCGTAAAATAGGACAGTACGCCTAATAAAGGTAGATTACCGTGCTTGACCCCATAATCCCACGTAAAAAAGGCAATGCCTACAGGGCCTAAACCTGCTCCCAACACACTTAGCCATTGCACCGTAGTACTAGGCCATACCGTAGGTTCCCATAAGAAATGACAAACCCAACCTAGCAAAGCAGTCACTCCGCAAAACCAACCTACCGCATCCGTTGGCACTTGTTTAACCAAGCGACTCGCCACTGAATAAGTAGCCCAAATAACAGCTGCTCCTATTGCGGCTAAATAGCCCATTAAGTACTGTGCTTTAAATCCTTCAGTTCCACCACCAATCAATAACCAACAACCTGCAATCGCGACTAAAGAACCGAGTACTTGATTGAGCTTTAAAGATTCACCCGGCAAAAACGAAGCAAAAACGACAATCAGGAGTGGCCATAAATAATTCAGTAAATTGGCTTCGGCAACTGGAGCATTCGCTAAGGCTACAAAATATAAAAAATGATAACCAAATAGCCCACCGATCCCCAACACCCATGCCAGTATGGGTTGCTTTAGGTACTGCAAGCCACTCGTACCCTGACGCCACCAATGAAGCAACATAACGCTAAAAGCAATCGTAAAAGTCATCGCTAATAACTGAAAAGGTGGAATACGCCCCTCAGTTAAACTCGTTAATAGCGCTAAAGTACCCCACAAACCAATAGAGATAGCGCCAATCATAGTGGCACGTTGGATAGTAGACATAGAAAACACTGAGCCTTAGATAAAAAAGGATGCAGCAGTGTAGAGGATAGCCAGTACTAGACCAAGTACTCGCCTAAAAGAACTAGTACAAGGCAAAATGAAAGGGAACAACGCCCCCCTTCACTTTGCCAAGACTAGGCATGTCGAGAAGAGTTACTTAGGTAAATGATCTTGCATACGATCGATTACCACTTGGGTAAATTCATCCGTGTTGAGTTTGCCTTTGAGATCACGAGTACACTCGCCATCCTCAATCGCTCCTAATAGCGCTAAACGTAATGCATGACCTAAATCATAACGGTCAACATGATCTAATAGCATACCAAACGCTAATAATACGGCTGAGGGGTTAGCTACATTTTTACCTGCAATATCCGGAGCTGTGCCACCTGCAGGATCAAACATAGCGATATCTACTTTATAGTCATCCGTGAAGGAGTAGTTACCACTGGCTCCCGTGCCCAAACTACCTACCAAACCAGACGCCATATCAGATAAGAAGTCACCATACTCATTGAGCGTTACGACTACTTCAAAGTCTTGGGGTTTCATAATGACTTTGGCAAGTAAAGCGTCAAACAACTCAATATTATGTTTTACATCACTAAAATCAGTCGCGACTTTCTTAACGATAGACTCGAATAGACCATCGGTCACTTTTTGAATAGTGTATTTAGAGGAAGAGGTGACGCTGTAATTACGACCACCGTAGGTAACGCCTTTTTTACGAGCTAAATCGAAGGCAAAATGCGCTGCATGTAAGCAAGGACGAGTTTCCACCATACGCACTGAAATCGCACTATCCAAACCAATTTTTTGACCCGGATCGTCGTAAGTGCCTCCCGTCGCTACCCGCACAATATGCAGATTCACATTTTCTTTAAAGTTAGAGTTAATACCTTTAATAGAAATTGCTGGGCGATAAATCACACTAAAATCTAAACGGCGACGAATCAACGCATTGGGGCTGCGAGTACGGGTTTCCGTGGGGTATTTTAAGGCTAATTTTGTCGCACGCATGGAGGCTTCGGCTTCATCGATAGAAGCAAGCCCTTTTTTCTCACGCGTTTCAACTGACCAATCAATCGGCTCAAACTCAATGTCCACAGGCAAAGCATCAGCAATGGCATGTACTGATTTAGCTAATTCTGGGCCAATGCCATCGCCTAATAATTCGGTAATTTTAATAGAGCTCATGCACTCTATCCTCCAATAGCTTGTGATGGTAATAGTGCCTGTTAAGGCGAGCGCATGATACCTACTCATAGCAATATTGTCGACAATTAATCCTTATTAATGGGGTTTTTCTCTGAATAAAGCCTTAAAGTGTTGACAAAGTTAGCTCACCTTCAGAAAAGCCTGCAGCAATCTACCATTTTTTAGCCAAAGTTTTGTTTATATATTCAGTTTTATTGATTTGAAAATTTAAAAAAATCGAATTTTTTTACCGAAACAAATTCACTATAGTTTGTCGCATA
>JBDKGX010000182.1:0-3626 GCA_039797965.1 Pseudomonadota bacterium | reverse complement strand
CAAGACAGTACTGATCATTCTGTATTAGACCATATTCTGACTAATGCAGAAATCTTCGATACTGAAAAATTAATACCCGTATTATTAAACAAACACGCTAATCCTAATCTACGCAATGGGTATGGTAAAACCAGCTTGCATAGTGCTGTTGATAGGGAGAATATTTCTGCTGTACAACACCTATTAAAAGCAGGCGCTAATCCTAATTTACGTGATTGGACAGGGCAAACTAGTTTACATAGTGCTTACGAACATCATAATAATGAATTGGTCGACTTACTTCTAAAAGCCGGTGCTAAACCAGATTTAGCCAATAAACTAGGGATTTTACCTAAAGATGGGATACCATCAGCACCTAATAACTAAGCGCTTAATAGCGGCACTTTTGTAGTGTTAACTAAAATGAGGGGTCACTATTAATCTTAAATCCTGCCCTATCATCCGAGTATCTTTTATCAGTAAAGGTACTCGATCTGCCATTTTATGAATAGGTAATTGTAATAAGGGTAATCCGTCAGAACCCATTAAATGAGGAGCCATATACAGTACTAATTCATCGACTAACTGCGCCTGAATAAATGCACCGCTTAAAGTCGCCCCCGCCTCAACATGAACTTCATTAATGCCCTCGTTTAATAGATCAGTCATAACTGCTTTCAAATCGAGTGATGGTGTTTCAAAAACTTTTACGGTAACGCCTAATTGTGCTAATGCTGCAATTTTTTCTTGATTATTGTTCAAAGTATAAATAAGTACTTTACCTTCTAATGACAACAGTGTGGCATTTAAAGGTATACGTAACTGAGAGTCGAGTATCACTCGTATAGGTTGACGTATTGAGCCATTAATACCTAACTCTTCAGCACTCAAACGCACATTTAACGAAGGATTATCATAAAGTACTGTACCAATACCGGTCAGGACAGCGCCGGCTTGTGCTCGCCACAGTTGCACATCGCGTCGTGCTGCAGCCCCTGTAATCCAAAGGCTTTCGCCCGATGCCATTGCTGTGCGACCATCCATACTACTGGCTAACTTTAGCCGCACAAGCGGACGTCCCCGCTCCATACGACTTAAAAACCCCTGATTGAGCGCACGTGCTTCCTGCTCTAATAAACCTGATGCCGTACTAATGCCCTCGTCTTCTAAACGCTTTAGCCCTTGCCCTGCCACTAAGGGATTGGGGTCAACCATTGCCGCCATCACTCGACCAACTTTAGCCTCAACCAAAGCTAACGCACACGGTGGAGTACGACCATAATGATTACAAGGCTCTAAAGTCACATAGACGGTTGCCCCTTGGGCTAAAGTACCTGCTTGTTTTAGCGCATGAATTTCAGCATGGGGTTCACCTGCTCGCTCGTGCCAACCCTCACCCACTATCTGCCCCTCTTTTACAATGACACAACCGACTCGCGGATTGGGGTGGGTGGTATATAAACCGCGTTGTGCTAATTGCAGCGCTCGCGCCATATAGCGGTAATCGTCTGGGGTAAATGACATAAGATTAGAGGAGTATTTTAGGAGGTGTTAATGGATTAGGAGTACTTTGCTCAGCATCTTGCTCAAGACGATCAATCATACTGCGAAACTCTTCGACGTCATTGAAACGTCGATACACGGAAGCAAAGCGTACATAAGCCACTTCATCTAAGCCCCGCAATTCGCCCATCACGAGCTCACCAATAAAGGCTGAACTTACTTCGCGCTCGCCACTAATCAGAATATGTTTGTGAATGCGATTGAGGGCTGCCTCAATCGCTTCAATGGTGACCGGACGTTTTTCTAACGCCCGCATAATGCCACCTCGCAACTTTTGCTCATTGAAAGGCTCACGGGCGTTATTGGTTTTAATCACCCGTGGCATGGTCAGCTCAGCCACTTCAAACGTCGTAAAGCGCTCATCACACACTCCACAACGGCGTCTGCGTCTGACCTGCCCGCCTTCATTAGCAAGGCGCGAATCGACTACGCGGGTATCGTCCGCACCACAAAAAGGACAATGCATGTTTATGCAGCGTATACAGGAAAGCGCTCACAAATCTCAATGATTTGTGCTTTAACACGAGCAATCACCGCCTCATCTCCCATATTATCCATAATGTCCGCAATCCAATGAGCTAATTGCTCACACTCTGCTTCTTTAAAGCCACGAGTCGTAATAGCCGGAGTACCTACACGAATACCACTCGTCACAAAAGGTGATTGAGGATCATTAGGAACCGAGTTTTTATTCACCGTAATATTCGCTGAACCTAATGCGGCATCAACGGCTTTACCCGTTAAACCTTTGTCAATCAGATCAATCAGCATTAAATGGTTATCCGTACCCCCTGATACGATTTTATAACCACGGCTGATTAAAGTACTCGCCATCACACGAGCATTTTTCACCACTTGAGTTTGGTATACTTTAAATTCTGGCTCTAAAGCTTCCTTGAATGCCACCGCTTTAGCCGCGATTACATGCATTAAAGGTCCGCCTTGTGTGCCGGGAAATACTAGTGAATTGAGTTTTTTCTCAATATCAGGATTAGCTTTAGCAAGAATGATCCCACCACGAGGTCCCCGTAGCGTTTTGTGAGTCGTAGAAGTGGTCACATCCGCAATTTGTACAGGACTAGGATATTGACCCGCCGCGACTAAGCCAGCCACGTGAGCCATATCGACAAATAAGTAAGCGCCGACTTTATCAGCTATATCACGGAATTTTTGCCAATCGATCACACGAGAATAAGCCGAAAAACCTGCAACAATCATTTTAGGTTTATGTTCGAGAGCTAATTTTTCAACTTCAGTATAATCAATATAGCCTTCATCGGTAATACCGTATTGCACAGCATTATAGATTTTGCCGGAGAAATTAACCTTTGCACCATGAGTGAGATGACCACCATGTGCCAAACTCATACCTAATACTGTATCGCCCGGATTTAAGAGCGCCATGTAAACGGCAGCATTCGCTTGAGAACCTGAGTGAGGCTGCACGTTGGCATAATCCGCCCCAAATAACTCTTTAACACGCTTAAGCGCTAATTCTTCGGCAATATCAACAAACTCACAGCCACCGTAATAACGTTTTCCGGGGTAGCCTTCGGCGTATTTATTAGTTAACCCTGACCCTTGCGCTTGCATCACACGCGGACTGGTATAGTTTTCCGAGGCAATTAATTCGATGTGCTCTTCTTGGCGATGCTCTTCGGCTTGCATAGCCGCCCAGAGTTCATCGTCGTATCCACTGATAGTCATTTGTTTGGAAAACATGCCGCTTTTCTCCTACACTGGGGAACTTGAAAAAGCGTTGTATCATAGCACCAAACTTAGACTCAATATAGAACTCTAATTAGGTCATATTCAAGGATATGACCTAATTAGGCTTAAGGATTTAACAACTCGCCATCAGGCTGTGTCATAAGTACGGCGAAAGACTACCGACATTTCACCACTGCGATTAAAAAAGCGTAGTACTCGACCATTTTCGTCTTGCTGTACACTACCAGCACGACGCAAGGTACGCAGATAATTACCCTCCCAATCACCCACATGAATAGTAGGACCACCGGGATAAGTAGGCATGACTTCACAACCTTTATTGTGCTTGTCAATATTAGTCATACGAAAACCCG
>JBDKGX010000181.1:0-3681 GCA_039797965.1 Pseudomonadota bacterium | reverse complement strand
AAAAACTAATTAAAATAGATGAAGCATTGTTATTTTTATAAAATCAAACCTAGACTGGCACACTCAAGTAATTATTATTTAATATATAATAGCAACTCACTTAGAATATCAAGTGTATTTTATATATCAAAAAGTTAAATATAATTAGATTAATTATTAATTAAAATCATGAACCTATGAATTTAATATTAACAATTACTTACACAGCTTTCATCATCATTAATAATAGCAGCGACCCCTGCAATTCCTAATCCAGCTGCTAATATTCCCCACCCACTTCCTACTCCTGCAAAACCACTAGTATTGGTAACTACTGGCATACCTGTTAAGTGATTGGCTGAATTAGAGATGATTTTTTTAGTAATAGTACGTGTAGGACCTTTAGCCAAATGTACTGCACTACCTGTACATCCATTACCTTTTAAAATTTTAATATGTGTATTTTCGTCGTAGCGATCGACACAACCTGTATCACTATAAGCAATAGTCGCTACTGATTGGCGTAGAACCATCACACGATCACCATGATATAAAAGCATGTTATTTTTAGCGGTTACTTGTGTGCCATTGGCTTTCTGTACTAGCACTCGACCTGATACGCTAGCAATGCGCCCTAGCTCTTGGGCAGACACTGTTGCTGTACTCACCAATGCTGTAGCACCTAAAAAAGTCGTCATTAATGTGGTAGATTTCATCGCTAGTCCTCAGTAATAGCTGTTTGATTACTAAGACTTAACTTTAGGATTTATGGCTCTATAAAAGATGCAGCGCTTTGACCAAAGGGTACTTTTAGCTTACTAATGGTAAAGCTCTACTAACGTTCAAATAGTATCTACAAATAAAAAAGCCTCAGACAAAATCTGAGGCTTTTCGCACTAAATAAAAATTAGCCGCTATTGCAAATTACTTGCAACCACTCACACAATTTTCTTTTGCTTTGTCTTCGTCTTTATTAGCTTGGTTAACAACGGCTACCGTTGCTAATCCCGCTAAACCTAAACCAAGACCAGCACCCATAGCGCCGATACCAGCACCTGCGGCAGCACCTGCACCGCCTGCAGCAACACCGCCACCTGCGGCACCACCAGCACCTGCGCCGCCTGCTGGAGCAGGATTAGCAGGCGCTTTAATTTGTTTAATTTGCTTAAACTGTTTAATTTGTTTCACTTGCTTTACTTGTTTCACTTGCTTTGCCTGTTGTTTTTTAGGCTGAGCAGCTTGAGCAGTACCTAGAGTGCTAGTGATCGCAAATAAAGCAACCGCCACAGATAACACTAATTTTTTTAACATAGTCATTTGTATTTCCTTTTGAAAGTACTTCATTTTAAGCAGGGTGACAAAGTGCACTCTACTAGGTTGAGTATATCAAGCAATCATTAAGATGGGGTTAGCTTAGGTAAAAAGTTATATAACAAGATATTACTTTATGAGTAAACTTCCATCAAACAGTGCCTATTACTGTAGTTTTATTAGTAAACTTATTTAACACACTCACTCTTTACCTAAATTAATAATCTAGTTATTGTAGTTATCTATTCAGTGAAGTGTCGAAAATCTATGACTAATACTAACACTTATGACGCCGCCTCCATCGAGGTTTTGACGGGGCTTGACCCCGTACGCAAGCGTCCAGGGATGTACACGGATACTACCCGCCCTAACCACTTAGCACAAGAAGTTATTGATAATAGTGTAGATGAGGCTTTAGCGGGGCATGCCAACACTATAGAGGTGGTACTCTTTAAGGATGGATCATTATCCATCACCGATAATGGGCGTGGTATGCCTGTCGATCTCCATCCTGAACAAAAACTACCCGGTGTTGAGGTTATTTTATGCACCCTTCATGCCGGCGGTAAATTTTCTACTGATAATTACCAGTTTTCCGGCGGACTACATGGGGTGGGGGTGTCTGTCGTTAATGCATTATCAGAGCGCCTACAAATCACCATCAAACGTGAGAGCAAAATCTATGAAATGAATTTTGCTAACGGTTACAAAGCCAGTGAATTAATCGTCACAGGAACCACTACTAAAAAAGATACGGGCACTAAAGTGCATTTTTGGCCTAATCCCCAGTACTTTGATAGTCATAAATTTAGCGTTAGTCGTTTAAAACACACATTAAAAGCTAAAGCTGTCCTCTGTCCGGGTTTGACAGTACGTTTCACTGATCAATCTGATTTAACCTCTGAAACCTTTGAATGGCACTATGAAAATGGTTTACGGGATTACTTGATGGAGTCTGTTCATGACTTTATCACTTTGCCTGAAAAAGCCTTCACAAGCTCACTCAAAGCTACCACTCAAGCATTAGACTGTGCCTTCACATGGTTACCTGAAGGGGGTACAGCTATTCAAGAAAGTTATGTCAATCTCATTCCTACCATTCAGGGGGGTACTCATGTCAATGGTTTGCGTACAGGGGTAACGGATGCCTTACGCGAATTTTGCGAATTTCGTAATCTTATCCCTCGCGGTTTGAAACTAACACCCGATGATGTATGGGAAAATATTGCCTATGTCTTATCCCTAAAAATCCAAGAACCTCAATTTGCTGGACAAACTAAAGAGCGCTTGTCCTCACGTGAAGCAGCTGGATTTGTAGCTGCAACGATTAAAGATGCTTTTGCTTTATATCTCAATCAAAACACGGAAATCGGTGAGCATATTGCGCAATTTGCTATTGCCAATGCGAATCGTCGTCAGCGCTCTAGCAAAAAAGTCATTCGCAAACGAGTCACCTCAGGGCCTGCCTTGCCGGGTAAATTGGCTGATTGTGCTTCACAAGATATTTTGCGTACTGAATTATTTTTAGTCGAAGGTGATTCGGCGGGTGGCTCGGCTAAGCAAGCTCGTGATCGTGAATTTCAAGCCATTATGCCATTGCGGGGCAAGATTCTAAACACATGGGAAGTCGATGTTGAACAAGTACTCGGCTCTCAAGAAATTCATGATATTTCGGTGGCGTTAGGAGTCGATCCGGGCAGTACTGATCTGACCTCCTTACGTTATGGCAAAGTGTGTATTTTAGCGGACGCAGACTCAGATGGTGCTCATATTGCTACTTTATTGTGTGCGTTATTTGTCAAACACTTCCGCCCTCTGGTTGAGGCAGGTCATGTTTATGTAGCCATGCCACCCTTATATCGAATTGATATCGGTAAAGAAGTCTATTACGCACTCGATGACACCGAAAAACAAGCTCGATTGGAAGTACTAAGCGCAGAGAAAAAACGAGGCTCCATCACCGTTACCCGCTTTAAAGGCTTGGGGGAAATGAATCCTTTACAATTACGCGAAACTACTATGACACCGGATACTCGCCGCTTGGTGAGATTATCATTAGAAGATGCTGAAAACGCTGATGCGATTATGGACATGTTGTTATCCAAAAAACGTGCCGCTGATCGGAAACAGTGGCTGGAAACTAAGGGTAATTTAGCTACGGTTTAATTGACTTCAGTTAATGATCGAGTACTTTAAATAAGGTACTCGATTAAATTTACAATAGATCGCTACTCTGTTTTCCATTTAAACAGTTTGGTGCCAATGGCTACAAACACTAACCCCATACCTATTAAAATCAATAAGTGATTACTAATATCAGCCAAACCCGCACCATCCAACATGACAGCACGGGCTGCGCTCAACATATGAGTCAAAGGTGATAAATTGGCT
>JBDKGX010000180.1:0-3697 GCA_039797965.1 Pseudomonadota bacterium | reverse complement strand
TCCCGCCACCCACGCCCCTAACTTTAAATAGGCTTTCAGCAAAGGAGGCATTTGTACTTGGCTAGAAGCTAAACCCGCTGGTAGAGGCTTGTGGGGGGTCACACGCAAATGGTCAGGAGCTAAATGAGCCTGTCGCGCTTCATTCATAATCGCTAGAGCTTGCGCTCCACTGTCCGCCATACTAATACTCGCGCAACCAAACAAGTACTCTACTTTATGTTGTGTCATAAATTGTGCCAAACCTGACCATAACAGGCTAATACCCAAGCCATTTCTAAATTGTGGATGGATACAAGTTCGACCAATCTCAATGCTATGAGTACTTAACTGTGGTAATAATTGCTCCAAATCAAACTCTGTCTGCGAATAAAATCCTCCTGCTTGTTGTGCTGCATGATGAGTTAAAACTCTTGTTGAGCCTACTACCTCACCTGTTTCTACCACAGACACAATAATATGCTCACAATAAGCGTCATACTCATCACGATCTAACCCTTCAGCAGCTGACACTAATTGTGCACCTTGCTCTAAAGCAAAAATGTTATAACGTAATCGTTGAGAGGCTAGTACTTGCTCAGGGTGAGTGGCTAATTGTACTTGCAAGGCTGGAGCAGCACGTCGAGAAGGAATAGTATTGGCAGACACAGTCATACAAAATCCTTAGAGCTTGAATCGTTATTGACTTAGCCTAAGTACTCACCATGACAAACCCATGACAACTTTTTGAATAAAATATTAATAATACAACGACTTGAACCTCTTATCTGCCATAACAGAACTGTCAAATAACCGTCATTAAATCGTCATGGACTCCCCCTAAATTTGCTCCTATCACAATGAATAAGAGCGATTACATGACTGACTCCACTACTGCATTACAACACGCAGTCCATCAAAATCAAGCCACCACTTTAATGGGATTACAACAGCGCTTATTTAGTGCTTGGTTTAATAGCTTTATCTACAACCAAATTTGGGAAGACCCCGTTGTTGATCTGAAAGCCTTACAAATTCAATCTGATAGCCGAGTACTTACTATCGCCTCAGGCGGTTGTAATATTTTGAATTATTTAATCGCCCAACCTGCCCACATTACTGCGATAGACCTCAATCCTTATCACCTCAATCTCACTCGTCTCAAACTCGCTGCCCTCAAGTACTTGCCTGACCACAAGCATTTTTATCACTTCTTTGGTCATGCTCAATCAGCGCAAAATATTGATCACTATGAGCTCTATATACGCCCACAATTAGAGGATGACTTAGAGCAATTTTGGCAAGGGCGTAGTGTATTAGGTAAACGACGTATTCGTATGTTCCAAGACGGCCTATATCGTCACGCCCGTTTTGGCTACTTCATGCGCTTATTACATTGGATTGCTCGACGAACTCACTACCAACCCACCAAACTCCTCAGCGCACACAGCCTATACGAGCAAGAAGCCATTTTTAAACAACATATTGCGCCCTTTTTTGATAATCGTTTAGTGCGTTTCTTGGGCAAGCTGCCCATGTCAGTCTTTAGCCTTGGTATTCCACCACAACAATACGAAGCCATGAAGCGTGAAGGTAATTTACTGGAGCAATACCGTGCAAGAGTCAAACGCCTAGCCTGTGAATTTCCCATTAAAGATAACTATTTTGCATGGCAAGCCTTTAGCCACAGCTACGATCATACTAAACGCCAAGCTATACCGGATTATTTAAAAGCTGAGCACTATCAAGCGATTAAACAACAACTTGGCAAAGTTGATACTCAATTAGGCTCTATGATTACCTTTTTAAAACAACAACCTAATCATAGCTACGATCGCTTTGTCTTTTTAGATGCTCAAGATTGGATGAGCGATGAAGTACTCAATACTTTATGGGCTGAAGTACTTCGCGTTGGCAAGCCGAATAGCCGCATTGTTTTCCGAACTGCCGCAGTAGACTCCCCCTTGGAAACCGCCTTAAAACCTGACATCAAAGCCCGTATTCATTACGAAAAAGAGTTGTCTACTCAACTATTTCAACAAGATCGTTCAGCTATTTATGGAGGGTTTCATGTCTACCATACCCTCAACTAGTCCCCATCCCTCAGCCGCTGAGTTAATGGATGAGCAATATCGCTATCAGCGCTATATCTATGATTGGTCCCGTAAGTACTATTTGTTTGGACGAGATGCGTTGCTCAATGAGATTCAGCTCGAACGCCAAGATACTCTTCTGGAAATCGGCTGTGGCACCGGACGTAATTTAATTAAACTCCACAAACGTTATCCGCATAATGCGTTGTATGGCGTGGATGCCTCACGTCTGATGTTAGAACAAGCTAATCATAAACTCAGTCATCATCCGCATAGCTATCAAGTCATCCTTAAACAAGGATTAGCCCAAGACTTAACTTTAAAGTACTTACATAGAACTCAAGGGTTTGACCATATTGTATTTTCGTATGTGCTATCCATGATTCCTGAATGGCAAACTGCTTTCAACCAAGCACTTCTATTACTCAAACCGAATGGCACCGTTCATTTAGTGGATTTTGCCGATCAAAGTGCTTTGCCCTCCTTGGCTCAACAAGGTTTAAAACACTGGTTAAATTGGTTTAATGTTCATCCTGATCCGACGGTGCCTACCTATCTGAGTACTTTGGCGCAAACACCGACCTCAACACTCAAACAGCGCTTTTTGCTGGGGCGTTATGCGTTTATTGCTCATTACACGCCTAGGAATACGCTATGAATATGCCCCCGCGCTCACGTACATATCGCACTATTTGGATTTCGGATACCCATCTCGGCACGAAAGGCTGTCAAGCCGAACTACTCCTTAACTTTTTACAACACAATACCAGCCAACAATTGTATTTAGTGGGTGATATTGTAGACGGGTGGGCACTCAGTAAACGCTGGTATTGGGATAGTTTTCACGATCAAATTCTGCATTTACTATTTGAACGCGCCCAAAGTACTACTGACATTATTTATATTAGTGGTAACCACGATGAGTTTTTACGTCCTTTCCTACATCATCAAATCAGCGCAATCCGGTTTGAGGATGAAGTGGTACATACCACCGCAGATGGACGTCGATTTTTAGTGTTACACGGTGATCAATTTGACGGTGTCATGCAATTTGCTCGTTGGCTAGCCAAGGTAGGTGACTGGGCATATGAGCATTTGCTACGCATCAATACCGTCTACAATAAACTACGTCGTGCGTTAGGCTATCCCTACTGGTCGATCTCGGCTTACCTCAAACATAAAACCAAATCAGCCGTTAGTTTCATTTCCGCATTTGAAGAAACTGTAGCCAAAGCCGCTCATAATCGGGGTTTACAAGGGGTGATTTGTGGTCATATTCATCATGCTGAAATTCGCATGATTCAAGGTGTGCAGTATTGTAATGATGGGGATTGGGTAGAAAGCTGCACCGCACTCGTTGAAGAATGGGACGGAAGTTTACGCATTATTGAATGGCGTGAAATCTTGGGAGTCACTCAAGCGGCTACTAGGAGCGAAACTTCACTTGCCAAGTTGTCGCTCTAACTACTAAAAGTACTCTGCTTAATGACTGGGAATAAACCCTTGTGGGGTAAGGCTCATCGTTTCCAATGCTAAACCCGCCTTTTTTGCATCCGCTTTAACCGACTCGCTTAATTGATACAAGGCCAATGGATCAGCTTTTGCCTGCTCTACCGCCGCTTCTAATA
>JBDKGX010000179.1:0-3720 GCA_039797965.1 Pseudomonadota bacterium | reverse complement strand
TTATAGTAAAACCCATAAATAACTGGATATAAGCGGTTACCCAGAGTGTTTAGTCAATAAGCGTAACATGATAAGTGGAATTTTAAGTATGCCCACAAAGCATCACACCACACTTAAAACTTTTCACGCTAGACACTCGGGTACGCATCTTAATCCTTAATTCTTGGAATAGGAGTGAGCTATGTTGCCATCTGCACTACAGTCCTTTGTTAATACTTATGAGTCACTAGAAAAAGGTCAATGGCAACGCCTAGCTACTATTTATGCTAATGACATTATATTTCAAGACCCTTTGCATCGTATTGAGGGCTTACCTGCCCTCACCCGTTATTTTGAGTCGCTGTATACGCACCTTAATTACTGTCGTTTCCAAGTACTCAACACCTGCCATCAAGATCAACAAGCCTTCGTCACATGGACAATGCAGTACTCCCATCCCCGTCTAAATGCTGGACGCGAAGTACTAGTGGAAGGCGTTAGTCATTTGCAATTTCAGGAAAAAATCGTTTTTCACCGTGACTACGTCGACTTAGGGCAAATGCTATATGAGCATATTCCCCTCGTCGGCACGGTGATCAAGACTATTAAACGGAGGGCGGTGAGATGAAAACCGTACTGATTACCGGAGCCACCTCAGGAATTGGTAAACAACTAGCACTTAACTATGCCCAACAAGGTTGGCAGGTAATAGCTTGTGGACGCAATGCCACCAAGCTAGCACAGCTCCAAGAGCAAGCAAACACTAGTACTTTTAAAGTACTTCAATTTGAAATCACTCAACGCAACCAAGTACTTCAAGCAGGACAAGCTATTGATAAAAAAATAGATTTAGTGATCTTAAATGCTGGGACTAATCGTTATATTGACAACGCTGTTGAGTTTGATAGCCAACTCTTTGAAGAGATTATTCAAACTAATCTATTAGGTATGAGCTACTGCTTAGAAGCCTTTACGCGCCACATTACCTCAGGGGGACAATTAGCGTTAGTAGGTTCTAGTGCTTATTTATTTCCCTTCACTCGCGCGGAAGCTTATGGAGCCAGTAAAGCGGCTGTGGCGTATTTAGCACAAAGCCTTGCTTTAGATCTCAAACCACAAGGCATCACAGTGAGCCTAATTATTCCAGGGTTTGTGGAGACACCATTGACCGACAAAAATGATTTTGCGATGCCGATGCGGATTTCTACCGAACAAGCTGCCAAAGACATTCAACGTGGGTTAGCACAACGTTTACCCCTAATTGGGACACCTAAACTATTCACAGGGATATTACGTATGCTTCATATTTTACCTTATAGAGTTCAGCTCTTTTTAGGACAAAGGTGGGTGCGCTCATGAAAATCGCTATTATAGGCTCTGGCATTTCAGGGCTGGTTTGTGCCCACTTATTGTCATCCCAACATCAAGTTACCTTATTTGAGGCGAATGATTATCTAGGCGGGCATACAGCTACCAAAACTGTCGAATTAGCGGGTAAGAGCTGGGCTATTGATACTGGATTCATCGTTTTTAATGATCGTACTTACCCTAACTTTCAAAGACTACTCCATCAGTTAGGTGTGCCTTATCAACCGACTGAAATGAGTTTTAGTGTTACCAATGAGACTACAGGGTTGGTCTACAACGGTCACTCGATCAGTACTTTATTTGCTCAAACGAGTAACTGGTTTAATCCTCGTTTTTATCATTTACTGACTGAAATCGTACGCTTTAATAAACGCTGTAAGCACTACGCTAGCACCCAAATTCCAGAAATTACGCTAGGTTTGTTTTTATCCAGTGAAGGCTTTAATCAGTACTTTGCCGAAAATTATATATTACCGATGGGCGCTGCGATTTGGTCAGCCAGTTTGGGGGAAATTGAAGCCTTTCCTCTACGCTTTTTTATCCAGTTTTTTAATAATCACGGCTTACTGAATATTAATGATCGCCCACAATGGTACACCATCACAGGTGGTTCAAATGCTTATATTCCTTATTTACTCCAAGACCAACCACTGACTATAAAACTCAGTACAGCTATTCAAGCTGTTCATCGTAATGTTGAGGGGGTAATACTCACCCTACCCGATCAATCTACTGAACACTTTGATGAGGTGATTTTTGCCTGTCACAGTGATCAAGCGCTGGCACTGCTGGGTGATGCAACCGATAAAGAAAACCAAGTACTAGGAGCCATTCCATACCGTTTGAATGATGTCGTGTTGCATTATGATGAGCGCTTATTACCGACTATTCCGAAGGCACGTGCTAGCTGGAACTACCACATCATACCCGATAAAGATAAACCTGCCTCTGTAACTTACAGTATGAATATATTGCAATGCTTACCTAAAGAGGCACCACCATTTTGTGTCACCTTAAATCATACCGAAGCGATTGATCCCGCCAAAATACTCGGGCAATTTAGCTACAGTCATCCGGTTTATAGCCAGAGCATGGTGATGGCTCAACAGCGTCGCGCAGAAATTTGTGGCAAACAACACACGCATTTTTGTGGCGCTTATTGGTATAGCGGCTTTCACGAAGATGGGGTACGTAGTGCCTTGGATGTATGCCAACGCTTCGGAGTAACTGTATGAGTAACTCAATCCATAGCGCTCTCTATAGCGGTACGGTAGGACATTGCCGCTATGTGCCCTCTTTACATCGTTTTAAGTACTCGATCTTTTTATTTGCGCTTGATTTAGAGGAGCTGGCGACCCTGCCCTCCTTAGGGATGTGGTTTAAAGTGGGTAGCAAAGCCTTAATGAGTTTTCACCCTGAGGACTATCTAACACAACAAAGTACTCTCACCAGCCGCCATGTATGGAATAAAGTTTTGGACTTAGGAGGAGTTGATTATCAGGGCAAAGTTATATTTCTAGGACAAGTTAGATGTTTGGGAGTGTACTTTAGTCCAGTTAATTTTTACTACTGTTACGATACTGAAAAAGTACTTCGTTATTTAGTCGCTGAGGTCAGTAACACACCTTGGAATGAGCGCTACTATTATTTGATTGATGCGCAAAGCCAACAAGTACCTATTCCTAAAACCTTTCATGTCTCACCGTTTATGAACTTAGACATGGTTTATCAGTGGCGCTTTTCAGATTTAAATCCAGTACTGACCTTACATATTGAAAATCAGAAAGTGGATGAGACTACTCAAACTAGCACTAAATTATTTGATGCTACCTTAGTACTGCAACGCAAGCCCCTTAGTGTTAATCAATTACGCTATGAGTGGTTACGTATTCCCGCCATGACGATCAAGACTGTTACTGCCATTTATTGGCAAGCTTTAAAGCTTTGGCTAAAACGCATTCCTTATGTTCCCTATTCACGCAAACCGCAGGAGATGTCCTGATGAGTACTAATGTCATTTTAACCAGTGAAAAACCTACTCTAAGTTGGTGGGGGCAATTCGCTAAGATCACCTTATTTAAACTCTTAAATCGGCTACAGACGGGGCACCTGACCCTTATTGAAGGTGATAGTACTTATACCTTTGGTGAGAGCAGTAGTACTTTACACGCTCAGGTTATGATTCATGATCCCACTGTTTATAGCCGGATTTTAGTAGGGGGTGGCTCACTGGCAGCAGGTGAAACCTATGTGGAAGGCTTATGGGATACTCCTGATATTACTAAAGTCGTGCAATTATTGATTCGTAATCGTGAAGTACTAGATGAGCTGGATCACGGTTTTTCTTTTTTGAGCCAATGGGGACATCGTATT
>JBDKGX010000178.1:0-3824 GCA_039797965.1 Pseudomonadota bacterium | reverse complement strand
CACCCAAAGCACTCATTAGTGCTATTGTGACCTGTGGTACTGAAAATAATTATGAATGTTTAAATGAAGTACTAAAGTCTGAAAAAAAACGCCTGAATAAAGCTTATCAAGCCTTATCAGCCACTTATAATGATGCTAACAAAATCTTACAACTTGATAACGAACAGCGAGCTTGGTTAGATAAACGTAATGCAGAATGTGGTAAGTTAGTCATTGAAACTCCCCCTAATGAAGCCCCTAAAATAACCGCCTGTATTTTAAAAGCACTGACACAACGTGCTAATCAACTAGAAAACGCTTTATCCACTATTACACCTACCACAAATAAAAAACCGGACACCACGACAAACGCGACTGAGCAATGGTTTGAAAGTACCGCAAAACCTGTATTAATAGTTCGTGATAAGCCCGATGTCACTGGTAAAAAATTAGGTACAGTGCCTACAGGCGGCAAAATCAAAGTACTCGAAACCAAAGTTAAACAGGACTCGATCAGCGGGCAAAAGGGTAATTGGGTCAAAGTAGAGTGGCTAGAGGGCAGTGGCTATGTGTTTGATGTGTTTTTAAAGCCATTATGATAACTATGGAAATCCAGTACGCTATTCATAGAGTGCTGGATAAACTCATCTTCTTAATATTTTCTATAAATTCCAATGGTTTGATCAATAGCACTAAAAAACAGTTTATTTACAGCCCTGCCTAAGTTGTAGCCAATACGTTATTATCGCTGGTCATTGCCTAATACTTTTTTAGCATTATTACTAAAACAATGAATCAACTTATTGAATATCATCAGGGTTTGCCTAGTACTTTATGCCATGAGGCTGCATTACTGTATGATCAAGCTTTTGGTCTTAAAGTTTCTCGTGCAATTCCTAATCGACAAAAACGCATCGCATTATTTGAACAGGCTTTTGATACGCCTTTTGCTTTTAGCGCCATAGCTCAAGGGAAATTAGTAGGCTTGGCGGGCTTTCAAACAGATACTGGTTCTTTCACAAGTGGATTGCATCAAGAGTTACTTCAAAGCCATTTAGGCTATTGGGGCGGACGCTGGGCTGATCGCGTCTTAAGTTGGTATGAGCGTGAAAGTACTCAAGGTATTTTAGCGATTGACGGCATTGCGGTGCATAAAGATTGGCGGGGTTTAGGGATTGGTACGATGTTGCTGAATCAACTAAAGCATTATGCTGAACAGCAAGCCTTACATACCCTGCAACTCAATGTGATTGACACGAATCACGCTGCGCAACGTTTGTATGAGCGTTATGGTTTTGTCGCTACGCACACACAATCATTAGCTTATTATCGACGTTGGTTACTAGGCTTTGATGCTGCCACTACTATGGAGTTTAGTTTAGAGAGATCAAGTACTTTACAGACGTGTTTTGTAATTTGATATTCATAGCAACTAGTATTTTTATTCCTTTTTATTTAACATAAAAATGATTAAATGTTAATTATTAACACCTCTAGACTTTCACCTTGACTCCACCTATGCTGAATTTACTAAAACCTTTGCGAGTTTAGTTATGAGTGCTTTAGATTTTACGGCCACTACCTTACGTTATCCTATTGATACCCCTCCTCCATCGGGTCGTTATATGCCTGTTGCTGAGGGGGTATATTGGTTGCGTATGCCACTACCTATTTACCTTAATCATATTAATTTGTGGCTATTAGAGGGTGAAGCTAGCTTCACTATTATTGATACGGGTTGGGCTACTGAGGAAAATATTGCTGTTTGGGAATATGTAGCCAGTACTTTACTGCACACTAAACCCGTCGAGCTTATTGTAGTCACACACATGCATCCTGATCATATTGGTTTAGCCGGTTGGCTGACGGATACACATGGAGTGGAGCTATGTATGTCACGAGCCGAGTACTTAAATTGTCATTTGATTTTAAGTTACACGCATGAGCAAGCACCTGTTGATGCTATACATTTTTATAAAGCCGCTGGATATGATGATAGTCAACTGCAAAAATACAAAGCTCATTTTGGTAAATTTGGGCAGTTTGTTCGCAATATTCCCCATGCTTATCGTCGCTTACAAGATAATGACATACTGTCTCTGAGTGGGAGCGATTGGCAAGTCGTTGTTGGCGGCGGACACTCGCCTGAACATGTATGCTTATATAACTCCAAAAATAATATTTTCATTGCAGGCGATCAATTGCTACCGACCATTTCTTCTAATGTCAGCGTGTGGCCTAGCGAACCCTATGCAAACCCTATGGAAGAATGGCTTACTGCCTGCCATAAGCTCAGTACTTTATTAAATGAAGATACGCTGGTACTACCCTCTCACGGCTTACCGTTTTATGGCGCGACTCAACGCTTACAATTACTGATAGAGGAGTCTGAAACTAGTTTGCAACAGCTAGCCGAACACTGTAATACCCCACGCCGCGCAGTTGATACTTTTGAAGTACTCTTTAAAAGCCCCATCACCAATAGCAATTTGCAAATGGCAACGGGCGAAAGTTTGGCTCACTTACATTGCCTGAAAGAGCGTGGAATACTTCAGGTAGAGCGGCGTGAAGGTGTGGATTATTGGAGCCGAGTCTAACCTTTAAAAGTAATGCCACTGCGCCCAGTAATGATGAAGTACTGAAGTACTTTGCTGTTTGTCAATGAGGCCAATATAGCCATCTGGGCGGATTAGATACAGCGTATCAGGCTGCAAACCTTGCTGATAAAATTCATCGCGCCATTCCCATTCATGTAGCGCAATATTTAATGAGCGAGCCGCCTGTAACATATCTAATGTCGGAATCCCATAAATATGAACCTGCCAATCACAAGTACTAAGTGGGTCATAATTATCAAGCCCTTTGACCCACGGTAGACGATCACCTGCTGTTAACTCCCCTGTTTTACCCTGACTTAAAGCACTGCCGTGATATTCAATCCGAATTTGTGAAACGGTTTTAAACATTAAACGCCTGACTTTATCAAGTTCTAAGGCTACAGGCAGAACAAAAGGCGCTAGTACTTTTTGCACTAGCCATGAATGCCAATCGGCTCCTACTAACCAAGTAAAGGCGGTATCAGTACTTTCCACTAGTACTTTGGCAAAAGCGAGGCGCTCTGGGTTGTAGGTATCCAGTAATTCGGGCTTAGCTTGTCCTTTAAGTACTGCCGCGAGTTTCCATGCCAGATTAAATGCGTCACCTATTCCCGTATTCATACCCTGACCGCCTGCTGGACTATGAATATGCCCCGCATCACCACTAATAAACACTCGCCCTTTCTGAAAGGTTTCTGCCACACGATGATGCACATGGTAAGTAGAAAACCAATTGCAATGCGTGACTTGCACCGCAGTCAGTGACTCTACATAAGGCTGAATAGCAGCAAAAGACAGTCCCTGTTGCTGAGCGTACTCAGGAGGCACTATACCAATCAACCGAATGGCATTCGGTTGATTAAGAGGAAACACCAACGTAAAAGTATTGTCATGCAAACAAGGGCTTAATGACTTATAGTCTTCAGTATTCGCAGCGAGTACATCCGCTACATAAAATACCTGTTGGTAAGTCCCTCCTTCAAAAGGTAGCTTGAGCTGATGACGTACGGTACTACTAGCCCCATCACAACCACATAAATAGCTACAATGGAGGGTTTGCTCTACACCATTATGGCGAATATTAGCGGTTACACCTGCTTGGTTTTGATTAAACTCAACGAGTTCTGTACTCCATTCAACCTTCACTCCTAACTCGACCAGTACTTGCGTCAAGATCAACTCATGCTCATCTTGTGGCAAACCCAAAATAAACGGATAAGGACTCAAATGGGCTCCCACATCCCCCAT
>JBDKGX010000177.1:0-3831 GCA_039797965.1 Pseudomonadota bacterium | reverse complement strand
CACGATCAAACCTCAAGCCGGTGAACTCATACTCTTTCAATCCAGTAAAGTTCATGCGGTAAAAGCCGGAACTAGCGGTAAACGTATTGCTTTTTCGTGTTTCTCCGCTTTTCGTCATCTGAATAGTCCACTGACGTATTGGATTTAATCATTAATAACACCGAACTCAATCGCCCAGTTTGAGTTCACCCAGCAAAAGCCAATAACAAAAAGCGCTTGACACTTACCTGCTTTCCTGTTGGATTGTGCGCTTTTTTAGCGTGGAATCTTTGACTGTGAGCATGAGTCCTTTCCTCCAAACTGCCTTGGAAGCTGCCAAAGCGGGACAAGCCGTAATTGAAAAATATTACAATGGTCACTTTGATGTTCAAATCAAAGCCGATCAATCACCTGTAACCATTGCTGATATTGAAACTGAGCAAACTATAAAAGACATTATTCTTAAAGCTTTTCCCGATCACGGTTTTTTTGGTGAAGAATCCGGTAAAACTAATCCAGATGCTGAATACACTTGGCTGATTGACCCTATTGATGGCACTAAAAGCTTTGTAA
This sequence comes from Pseudomonadota bacterium, assembly GCA_039797965.1. Classification (GTDB taxonomy): domain Bacteria; phylum Pseudomonadota; class Gammaproteobacteria; order Thiotrichales; family Thiotrichaceae; genus Thiofilum. The sequence goes on along the minus strand of JBDKGX010000177.1, from coordinate 3,279 downwards.
GGCGCTATCCGTTTTTCTCTACTCAAATCGCCCTACTCCATAAAAACGAATTGATTTTAGGGGTGTCGAATGCACCTACCTTTGGCTCTGGGCAATTAGCTTATGCCGAAACAGGGCAAGGTGCTTATCTCAATGGTGAGCGTATTCAAGTTAGCGGCTATACCGACATTCAATCCGCAGCGATTTCTACTGGCAATATTAAAACCCTCACACTTCATCCTAAACGCTGGGATGCTTTAGGGCATTTGATTCAGCAAGCACAACGCATTCGCGGTTATGGGGATTTTTACCATTATCATTTATTAGCCTCCGGCAAAATCGACTTAGTCATCGAGTCTGATGTCAATATTTTGGATATTGCTGCACTGGCGGTGATTGTGCGTGAAGCAGGCGGGGTCTTTACAGACTTAGAAGGCAAAGCGTTAACCTTAAATACCACCGGCGTACTCGCGGCGGCTAGCCCAGCATTACATCACTATGCTTTGACTACCTTAAACCCCTAAAGTACTCACTGTTACTTTTATGTTTTTACCTCCCTTACTCAAGGGAGGATTGCATAAGATCTTAAGTACTTCGTTACTCCTCATACTCCAGTACGTTACTAACCTTAGCCTCTGGTTCTTGGGCTAAATAAACCAAATTATCTGGCTCTAAACGGAAAGTGTTAAAATCATCCGCGATCATTAAGCGCCCGTGATAGTACTGCCGTGCCTCATCCTCAATCGGTGCAATATCATTACTGTAACGTGCACTGAAATGCGTCAAAATCAAATTGGGTACCTGATATTTTTCCGCAAACTCTGCCACTCGTTTAGCACTACTATGCATAGGTATATCACCTACTTTATCCGCAATCGCTTGGGTATAAGTGGCTTCATGTACGACTAATTGCACTTGTTGCAAATGCTTTGCCAGTAGTTCGGGCGTATCGTTATCACCCCCAATAATCACGGCTTGAGGACTCTTAGCAGGGATTACCCGTAAATAATCTTGGGCTTGAAGGACTCGCCCTTTTTCTATAGTGACATTTTCGCCCCGTTGCAATTGCCCCCATACCGCACCTGCTGCAATACCTTCAGCCATTAACTTTGCATGATCGAGTTTAGTGGCGGGTGCTTCAGCCTGTTCGGTAAAACGGAACGCCCATGAAGGTACGCGGTGGGATAAAGCAATCACCTCCACCTCAAAATCTGCCGTGCTTACGCTTCCTTTTAGTGCTTCGATCGCTAAGTACTCAATTTCATAGCTTAGGTGTGACTCACTCATCTGCAAAGTACTTTGAATCCACTCATTGACCGCTTTAGGCGCAACGATCAGTAGAGGTTCAATACGGGCATGTAAAGTGGCACTAGCTAATAATCCGGGCAAACCATAGCAATGATCCCCATGGACATGAGTGATAAAAATACCTGTTAGGTGTCGAATGGCTAAGGGGCTATACAGTAGTTGATGTTGAGTACCCTCACCGCAATCAATTAAATACCAACGTTTAGGATGTTTTTGCAACGTAATTCCAGTGACATTACGTTGTTTGGTAGGCGTACCAGACGAAGTACCTAGAAATGATAGTTGCATTAGTCATGGCTCTTAAACTTATTTATGGGATTAAGAGTAATGAAAGTACGGGGAAAAAACGATTATTTTTAATAATAGAGGATAGTACTTTAGGATAATCGAGTACTTAATTGTAAAGTACTCGACTGTAACAATCTTTAAAGTGCTTTGAGCAGGGTCTCAGCATTGCTGACTTCAAATTGATTGCCTTGCTCAACATTGAGTACTTTGACTACGCCATCATCAATTAACATGGCATAACGTTGAGAGCGCTCGCCCCCAAAATCACCCGTTGGTAATAATAATCCGACTGCTTTGGTAAATGCCGCACCGCCATCCGCTATCATAGTAATGTACTCTGCATTTTGACTTTTGCCCCACGCATCCATCACAAACGCATCATTAACAGATAAGCACGCGACTATATCAACGCCCTGCTCTTTGAATTTATCAACATTCACTACATAGCCGGGCAAGTGAGCTGCCGAACAGGTGGGCGTAAAGGCACCCGGCAAAGCAAACAAAACAGCCTTTTTACCTGCAAATAAGTCTTTAGCACTGACAGGTTTATGACCATCAGCCGCTGCAACCGTTACTTTAACATCAGGGATTTGATCGCCTACTTGAATCATCATACAGTCCTACGCAGTAAATTTAATTAATCATCAAAAGGGTAACATAGTAACGACAAAGTACTTATTACCCACTAAAACACTAGGATTAGCGCCAAAACATGGGGCTTAGTAACGCTAACACTGTAAACAACTCCAAGCGTCCCATGATCATGGCAAAGGATAACCACCACTTAGAAAAAGCATCTAAGCCTGCAAAATTGGCGGATACCTCACCAATTCCTGCCCCCATATTATTTAAACAAGAGGCTACGGCTGAAAAGGCAGTAATTTGATCGTGTCCGGCTGCCATTAAGCCAATCATAAAAATAGCATAAGCGGCTACATACATCGAAGCAAACCCCCAAACAGACTTAATCACTGCTTCGGGTACAGGGCGTTGATTGACTTTTACTATTAATTGCGCTTTAGGGTGTGATAATTGGTTAATTTCACGCAAGCCTTGCTTCATTAATAATAAAATTCGAATCACTTTCATTCCTCCGCCTGTTGATCCTGCACAACCACCAATAATACTGGCAAAAATCATTAATACGGGAACAACAACCGGCCAACTGGATAAATCCGCACTGACAAATCCCGTAGAAGTCATAAAAGACCCCATGTGAAATAGCCCCATTCTAATAGATTGCTCTAAAGTGGGATAAACCCCTGCTCGCCAAATAAAAATAATCGCTATTAGGCTAAATAGTAAATATAAAATAATATAAGTTAGAAACTCTGAATCTCTAAAAAAGCCAGCTAAACTACGTCCTTTCCAAGCAATAAAATATAAGCTGAAGTTAGCGCCTGCTAATACCATAAAAACAATGGTTAAATAATCAATAGTGGTACTATTAAAATAACTTAACCCAGAGTCATGATTAGAAAACCCCCCTGTACCTGCTACCGAAAACGCATGACAAATGGCATCAAACCAATCCATACCTGCTAAACGATACGCTATTGCAAAAATAATGGTCATTACTAAATAAATATACCATAGCAATTTAGCCGTTTCGGTAATGCGCGGAGTCAACTTGTCATCTTTTACAGGCCCTGGAGCCTCTGCTCGATAGAGCTGCATGCCCCCAACTCCCAGCATTGGTAGGAT
>JBDKGX010000176.1:0-3953 GCA_039797965.1 Pseudomonadota bacterium | reverse complement strand
TATAGTGCCTTATTTACTAGTGATAAACGGGCTTCTATACCCACCTGATCAGCATCTACTAAAATACCTACTTTTTGAATATTATTTTTTTCAATAACGGTTTGAATCTCTGCCAGTTTACGCTTGAGCTTTTCTAGGGATAGTCCATCTAAACACTCATACTCATTAATAGAGCAAATAGGGTTTTCTACTATTATAGAATCTTTATTAATACTTGCTAATAATGCTTATATAAAGTATTTATCATTATGGCTTTCAACTACCAGGATATTTTTACTCACCGCGAATATCCTCGTTGTGATTTAAAGCATACTCTAGTTGCTCAGCATCACGATAAGCGGCAGAAATACGCTGTTTCTTTTGGCTGTAAAATAGCTCAAAGTAAGAACCACTATCTTTATTAGTTTCTAGTAATTGAGTGTTATTAAATGCAGTAATACATTCTTTTGAGTGGGAAGTCACAAATACTTGGCAATTAGCTTGAGCACTCGCTTGGAAAATTAGTTGCCATAGTTTGGGGTAGTTTGTATAGTGAATACCATTTTCGATTTCGTCAATAAATAAATAACCGTCTTGACTTGCCCAAATAGCGCAAAGTATGGCTATATAGCGGTTTACACCTTCGCCTAATGAGTTTAGAGAAACCAACTTATCACGCATTTTTGTTTTTACTTTTGCTTGAGTTGCCCTTTCCGTAGGAACTATTTTAAATGCAACAATACTAGAATCAAAGGCACTCAATGAATCATCTAAAAAACCTTCTTTTCCTACCTCAATTATGGAGCCATATAGAGCTGCTACCTCTTCTTCATCTAATTTGGAGGACTTTATAAAAGAAACAGGAATACTATCAATAAAAGAGGCATCTCTCATAACTAACGGAAGGCTACGATGTACAAATCTATCGAATGGAACTACAACTACATCTTCATTAACCCTAAAAATAAAGCCCGTCTCACTATCTGATAACTCAAACAAATCCATTTGGTTTGGTTTAGAAATCATAACCATTTTATTATAGGTAGTAATTATTAAGGAAGACTGATCTTTATAAGAAAGATCGAAGTCTAAGACTCTATCCCTTCCCCTCCTACGCCTAATTAGATTTAGAGCATTGAGTGCTAAGGCATTGGAGTTTACAGATTTAACTAGTAACTCCAGCGCCTCCAAAAGTGCAGTTTTGCCCACATTATTTTTGCCACCGATCAAATTCAATCTCTTAAAGCCATTGATTTCTAAATTCTCAAAGCACTTAAAATTTTCGATTTTTATATTTTCAATACCGTGCTGGCTCATAACAAACTCCTTAAGATTAGACAAGAAAGCTAAGTACTTCCTCGCCTAATAGTAGCAAAAAACTTCAATAACGCTGCTTAGCTTAACCGACCCACACTCGTGCATTGCTAAACATCCGCATCCACGGTGCTCCACCCTCCCAATCATGTGGCAACCATGAATGCAGTACTGCACGGAACACGCGCTCAGGATGCGGCATCATAATGGTAAAACGACCATCTTGATTAGTCAGCGCCGTAATCCCTAACGGTGAACCATTGGGGTTTTCAGGATAATGCTCGGTAGCTTCGCGGTAATTATCGACAAAACGCATACCGACCAAGCCTTGTTTGAGAATATCTCTAGGATCAACGCCCGTATCAAATACCGCACGCCCTTCGCCATGCGCTACGGCAATGGGTAACATGGAGCCTTCCATCCCTTGGAAAAAGAGTGAAGGAGATTTAAGTACTTCAACCGCCGCATAACGCCCTTCAAATTGTTCAGACTGATTTCTATAGAAACGTGGCCAGTGATCAGCCCCCGGAATCATGTCACGCAATTGTGAGAACATTTGGCAACCGTTACAGACCCCTAAACCAAACGAGTCTTGGCGGGCAAAAAATGCAGCAAATTCATCACTAGCCCGTGGATTAAGTTGAATCGTTTTGGCCCAACCGCCTCCCGCACCGAGTACATCGCCGTAAGAGAAGCCGCCACACGCTACTAAACCTTTAAAGTTTTTCAAGCTAACGCGACCACTAATAATATCGGTCATATGCACGTCAACCGACTTAAAGCCAGCACGATCAAAAGCCGCCGCCATTTCGATCTGACCATTCACTCCTTGCTCGCGCAAAATCGCCATGGAGGGGCGTGCGCCTAGATTTAAATAGGGAGCAGCCACATCCACCGTCGCATCAAAGCTAATATCAAACGGTAAGCCGGGGTCATTTACATCGTCTAAACGCTCAAACTCTTGGGCGGCACAATCAGCGTTATCACGTAGCGCTTGTATGCGGTAGCTAGTTTCTGACCAAATTTTTTGTAATTGAGCACGGGGGGCTTTGAATAGCTCTTTGTGACCTAAATTAATAATGAATTCATCGGTTTCATTGAGTTCAGCAATCACATGCGTATGATGACCTAACCCCGCATCACGGAAAGTTTCAAGTACTGCATCGGTATCAAAATGGCTGACTTGAATAACAGCCCCGAGCTCTTCATTAAATAAAGTGGGCAGTACTTCGCCCCCTAACTCGCCCAAGGCGACTGTCATACCCACATGACCTGCAAAACTCATTTCTGCAAGAGTAGCTAATAGCCCACCATCCGAACGGTCATGATAAGCCAAAATCAAATCATCAGCGCGTAAGTCTTGAATCACCTCAAAAAAGGCTTTCATCGCATCAGGATCATCCAAATCAGGCGATTGATGACCCACTTGATCATAAACTTGGGTCAATGCTGAGGCGGCTAAGCGGTTTTTACCTTTGCCTAGATCAATGAGAATTAAATCGGTATCACCTTTATCAGTACGTAATTGTGGCGTTAAAGTACTACGGACATCTTGCACCGGTGCAAACGCTGAAATAATCAATGATAAAGGAGCTATCATTTCACGTTGTTCGCCGTCTTGTTGCCAAACCGTTTTCATTGATAATGAATCTTTACCGACGGGAATCGCTAAACCCAAACGTGGGCAAAGCTCTTCACCTACTGCTTTCACGGTGTCATACAAAGCAGCATCCTCACCTGCATAACCTGCTGCTGCCATCCAATTAGCGGACAAGCGAATATCACGCAAACTTTGAACATCAGCGGCCGCAATATTGGTGAGTGCTTCACCAATCGCCATACGCCCTGATGAGGCGGGACTCACCAAAGCAATCGGCGTACGCTCACCCATAGCCATCGCTTCACCGTAATAAGTGGTGTAATCACTCACCGTCACCGCCACATCTGCCACAGGTACTTGCCAAGGCCCCACCATTTGATCCCGTGCCACCATCCCCGTAATCGTGCGATCACCGATAGTAATCAAAAACGCTTTAGAGGCAACACTAGGTAAGCAAAGTACTCGTTCAATGGCATCCTTTAAATCAATGCCATCTAATACGACTTCAGGTTTATGGAAGGTTTGATGATGCACATCGCGTAACATTTTAGGGGGCTTACCTAAAAGCACATTCATCGGTAAATTCACTGGGGTAGTATCAAACAGTGAATCACCGACTAATAACTGTTGCTCCTCAGTTGCAGTCCCCACGACTGCATACACCGCCCGCTCACGTTCACATAACGCTCTGAACTCACTTAAACGCTCTTCAGCAATCGCCAGTACGTAACGCTCTTGAGCTTCATTGCTCCAGATTTCCATCGGCGCCATACCTAGTTCATCATTAGGCACAGCACGTAACTCAAAACGCCCCCCACGTCCGGCATCATTAATGATTTCAGGAATCGCGTTGGAAATACCCCCCGCACCCACATCATGAATGGACAAAATCGGATTATCATTGCCCATTGCCACACAACGATCAATCACTTCTTGGCAACGGCGTTGCATTTCAGGATTACCACGTTGTACTGAAGCAAAATCAAGGTTTTCTGTACTTGCACCACTCGCCATCGAGGACGCTGCACCGCCCCCCAAACCGATTAACATGGCAGGCCCA
>JBDKGX010000175.1:0-4139 GCA_039797965.1 Pseudomonadota bacterium | reverse complement strand
CAAAGCAGGTGTCTCTGGCATCTCATTCAGTACTTGGGTCATGGCTTGGAATAAGGTTTCAGGTTGATTATTGAGTACTTCACGACCATTAACATAATACCGCCCTTGCCCATCGATTAAGAGTTCTAGCTTATCTTTAACAGGAGCCGTTGCATTGACATTAGTGGTGGGTAACTCAATCTTGAGATCCGAAGTACGATCAAAAGTAGAGGTCACCATAAAGAAAATTAGCAGCATAAACACCACATCTACTAGCGATGTGAGATCAATACCGACTTCCTCTTTAGGGCGATTACGGAACTTCATAGTTATGCCTCCTGACCTCTTAAGCGAGCCGCATTAGCACGCGCGGATTGTAGTGCCTCTGCGGCGGCCGAAGGCGTTTGAGTAGATGCAGCAGGAGATTGGGTAGCGGGCTTGGTACGACTATTATTCGTAATCTCTACCAGTTTTAGAGCCTCTTGCTCCATTTGCACTACATAGTTATCTACTCGTCCCTTAAAATAACGATGAAAAATCAAGGCGGGAATTGCCACAAATAGTCCTGCTACGGTGGTAATTAAGGCTTCAGAAATACCCCCTGCTAGTAACGCTGGATTACCCATCCCCGCTTTACTAATAGAGCCAAACACTGAAATCATACCTAGCACAGTACCTAGTAACCCCAGCAATGGAGATACGGTAGCAATCGTACCTAATGCATTTAAATAACGTTCCATCGCATGAACTGCATGTCGTCCTGCTTCTTCGATATTTTCTTTCATAATGTGACGTGGAGCAGTACTACTGGCTAAACCAGTAGCTAGTACTTTACTCATGAGTGAACTATTACTCAGAGCTTCCAACATCGGCTCGGTAATTTTACCGGTCGCAGCCATTTTACGGGCGCGATCAATGTCTTCATTAGAAATAATTTTTGAGGGGCGTAGTGCTAAAAACCGCTCAATAATGATGGCCATAGCAACTATAGAACAGAGCAGCAGTGGCCACATGACAATGCCACCTGCTTTAAAGAATTCAAACATTATGCGTCAGCCTCATTTTATTTTTCGAGTTAGCCCAGCCACCATAATAGATTATTTTGATATTAGGATAAATAAACAATTGTAAAAGCAGCCTCGCTAATGCCTAGACTGCTATCATACCTTATTCTTATTGTTTATATAAACCTGGCGCTCGTGCTCGATTGACTTCCCACCCCCCACGCCCTGGCTTAGACAAAGCTGTTGCGTAAGTATGTGATATTCTTTGCACTACTCCTTGGCGATTATTAGCGGCTACTCGAAGCTGTCCTCTATTATTACTATTCACTGTTACCTTAGTCGCTGGGCCATTACGCTGTGGAGCAGCATTATGTTTAACAGGAGGCCCTCCTCGTACTAAACCATCTATTACACGTGCTGCTAATTCATTGGCAGCATCCACACGAGTGGGGTTAAAGGTTTTATTGGCGACTACGGGAATAACGCTACCTTGTGGCTGTGGAGCACGCGCATTAGCAACATCAATGACTTCACCAAAAGTCGAATGTGTTGCCATTGCCACTGCTTTAGCAGCAGCTTCATCAATACTGGGCAAATCACGCCTACTAGAGCTAGCAGCAGCTACAGTAGCCTCGCCTCGTAAAGTAGCGGTTAATTCCGCTGAAATACCTTCTAAGTCGTCCTGTAAACCCTGCGTTGCAGAAGCCATGACAACAGGTGTGGCTTTATTACTGAGACGTTGATAAAGCCCCAATACATTGACTACGTAATTTTGAGTTTCACGATAAGGAGGAATACCGCCGTATCTATCAACAGCGCCCTCCCCCGCGTTATAACCTGCCAGCGCTTTACTGACATCACCATTAAAACGGGCAATCAGCCATGCTAAATAACGCGCCCCACCTCGAATACTTTGAGCACTATCCCCCGCATTAGTAATCCCAAAACGCTCGGCGGTGGCGGGAATCAATTGCATTAAGCCTTGAGCATTTTTAGGCGATAGGGCACTAACGTTGTAGCAAGACTCCACCGCAATGACAGATTTAATCAAATTATGATCTACACCATAACGATTGGCATACACCATAATAGTGTCATGATAAGGGGCGGCACGCTCTTTGAGCTTAGCTCCGTCGTAGCCTAGACACCCTTTACTAGAGGTGGTGGCTCCTGTTAGAGCTAAGGTTTGAGGTGTACTTTGTACCGCTTTAGAGGCACGTTTTGTGGTTAAATCGGCAAAATCCACGGCAGCATCTGCCCAAACTGGAGTAGTGGTACTAACACTCAACACTACCCACAACCCATAGGATAAAAACTTTATCCGCTTCATTATAATGTGATTCCATACTAGTGTGGCTGATACTGCAAAAGCCCATTATCATTATTTAAGTGCAGTACGCTCTGAGGTAGTAAGCGCCACTTTATTACGTAAATAGACAGGCTCGACCAATTCGGGACTGACTAACTGACCTTGTTGATAAGCATAAGCGGCTAATTGCACTACATACTCCGCAGCAGGTAGTAAATTAGGCTGCACCTCTACCAAATAAGGTTTAAAGCGTGGCATTAATAACGCCTCATATTGTCGCCAACCGCTACCCACTCCTAACCAGCTCTGGCTCTCCGATATTGGGAGCGCCACCTGAGTAGGAGCTACCACGCATTCAGTAGTGAGCGGCTGCATTCTATCGTCAATTAAACCATACTGCCCCCAATATACTTCCTCCATGCGGGCATCTAAGGCGACCAGTACTTGGCTAGCACCCAACTGATGATGCGCTTGTTGAGCCATAGCAGCTAAAGTCGATACTGGAATTAGACGTTTATCGGCAGCTAAAGCTAAGCCTTGAGCAATACCTGTAGCAATCCTGATTCCTGTAAATGCGCCGGGGCCACAACCAAACGCAATCGCATCAACTTGCTTTAAGCTTAGTCCCGCTTCAGCCAGTACTTGTTCAATCATAGGCAAAATCAATTGCGTATGGGCTTTAGGGGTTAGCTCAAAACGGCTGACCGTGCCATTAGGCGTTAGTACTGCGGCAGAACACGCATCACTGGAGGTATCAAAGGCTAATAAATTCATGTTTTGGCAAAAAAGCGTTGCACAATCTCAAGTTTTTGAGTGCGGGGCATACGCGGTAAACTCTCTAAAAATACTTGTCCGTAACGGCGTGTACGTAAACGAGTATCACAAATCATCAGTACTCCACGATCATTTTGATCGCGGATTAAGCGCCCCACGCCTTGCTTTAAAGTAATGACCGCTTGGGGCAATTGGTACTCCTCAAAGGGGCTTCCCCCTGCTTGGCGAATAGCTTCCATTCTAGCCTCTAGCACAGGATCACTAGGAGCTGCAAAGGGCAATTTGTCTATAATGACACAACTCAATGCTTCACCGCGAATATCCACGCCTTCCCAAAAGGAAGCTGTTCCTAATAATACGGCATTACCTAGCTCACGGAATTTCTCAATTAAATCACGTTGCGAGGTTTGCCCTTGAATCAAAATCGGAAAATCAATTTCGTCTTTTAAACGCTCAGCGGCTTCATTAAGGGCACGGTAGCTAGTAAATAGCATAAAAGTACGTCCACCACAGGCATTAATCACTGGAATGGCGGCTTCGACCATTAAATCTACAAAATCAGTCTCTTGTGGCTCAGGCAAACCTGCGGGTAAATACAACAAGGAGTTATGCCAATAATCAAATGGGCTATCCAGTTGTAAAGTACTCACCTCCTCCCCAAACCCCATCCGCTGACTAAAATGCTCAAACCCACCACCGACTGATAATGTCGCCGACGTCATGATCCAAGTACAGGGTAATTCTTTCATGACATTTTGTAGCGGTGTCGCCACATTTAATGGCGTAATCGTTAAACTAAATCCACGAGTAAAGGTTTCATACCACTGCACACTATTGTCTTGTTCGGTTTGTAGTAAACTCAAAACCCCTTGAAACTCAAGCAAACGCTCTAAACTCGTCGCCAGTTCTTTACTACGCTCAGCCGCTTCAACTAACTCCTCACGTAAACCTTCCAAGGTTTCTTGAATCAGCACCATTTGCTTAGCAATGGCAGGCTCTTCACGCAATTTTGCCCAAGGAGCACGTTGCCCTGGGGTATCCATTGCTAAACGTAAATCTAATATCTGTTTCTC
>JBDKGX010000174.1:0-4205 GCA_039797965.1 Pseudomonadota bacterium | reverse complement strand
AAACTAGCCGTAATTCGCCCTTCTAATTGATCAACAGGTACGCGCTCGATTTTACGATGAGTCATCATGGCAAATGCATCGGCAGGTTTCATCGCACACTCCATATCGGATAAATACATTTCTGTTGTTAACCGTGCCACGTCATATTGGGCGTAGATTTTATGAATTTGCATACATAAATCGCGTAAACCAATTTTTTCATAACGGGGATTGCGGGCAATAAACTCTGGAAGTACTCGCCATAAGGGTTGGTTTTTATCAAAGTCATCTTTGAATTGTTGTAAGGCAGTCAATAAAGTATTCCAGCGTCCTTTAGTAATACCAATGGTAAACATAATAAAGAAGCTATATAGACCGCATTTTTCAACAATAACCCCATGCTCCGCTAAGTACTTGGTCACAATCGCGGCGGGAATACCAATATCCTCGCTAAAAGCTCCATCCACATCTAAACCAGGGGTAATAATGGTCGCTTTAATCGGGTCGAGCATATTAAAGTTATCGGCTAAATTACCAAACCCGTGCCAACGATCATTAGCTTTAAGTACCCAAGTATCCCGACTCCCAATACCTTCTTCCTCGATATTGTCAGGCCCCCAGATGCTAAACCACCATGACTCACCATACTCATCATCGACCTTTTTCATCGCGCGACGGAAATTCAGTGACTCAGAAATCGACTCCTCTACTAGTGCCGTTCCTCCCGGTGCTTCCATCATCGCCGCTGCGACATCACAACTGGCAATAATGGCGTATTGCGGGCTGGTGGAGCTGTGCATTAAATACGCTTCATTGAAGATATTGAGGTCGAGTTTAGTTTCTTTGGCATCTTGCACAAGAATTTGTGAAGCTTGTGATAGACCTGCTAGTAACTTATGAGTGGATTGTGTAGCAAATACAGTGGATTTTTCAGTACGTTCGCCATTACGGGACATGGCGTGCATACCTTTATAAAAATCGTGGAAGGTAGCGTGTGGCAACCATGCCTCATCAAATAAGAGATTATCGACCCAACCATCTAAACGCTGTTTAATCATGCCAGTATTGTAAAGTACTCCATCATAAGTACTTTGGGTCACGGTCATAATGCGTGGATTCGTGCCTAATTTACTCGCCAATGGATGTGCGGCGATTTTAGCCTTAATAGAGTCTTGCTCAAATGACGCTAAAGGAATTGGGCCAATAATACCGTAATGATTACGGGTAGGAGTCATAAAGACCGGAATCGCCCCTGTCATAGTAATGGCATGAAGAATGGATTTATGGCAATTACGATCGACCACCACAATATCATTATCCGCCACACAAGAATGCCACACCATTTTATTCGAGGTAGACGTGCCGTTGGTCACGAAAAATAAGTGATCCACATTGAAAATCCGTGCAGCATTACGCTCAGACGCAGCCACAGGGCCTGTATGATCCAGTAATTGCCCTAATTCATCGACGGCATTACACACGTCGGCACGCAGCATGTTTTCACCAAAAAACTGATGGAACATTTGCCCGACTGGAGATTTTAAAAACGCTACCCCGCCCGAATGTCCGGGGCAATGCCACGAGTATGAACCATCTGCGGCATAGTGAGTGAGCGCACGGAAAAACGGGGGTGCAAGACTATCTAAATACGCCTTAGCTTCACGCACAATATAACGTGCCACAAACTCTGGAGTATCCTCAAACATATGAATGAAGCCATTCAGTTCGCGTAAAATATCATTAGGAATATGGCGAGCCGTACGGGTTTCACCATGGAGGAAAATGGGGATTTCAGCATTGCGCCAGCGGATTTCCTCCACAAACGCTCGTAAAGCACGAATCACCGTCGGTTCTGATTTACCACTTTCGTCAGCTTCAGCAGCGGCGGCAAACTCTTCATCATCAATCGCCAGAATAAACGCACTGGCACGACTTTGTTGTTGGGCAAAGGTGGATAAATCGCCATAGCTTGTAACGCCCAGCACCTCCATGCCGGTATCTTCGATAGCTTTAGCCAGAGCGCGAATGCCTAAACCTGAGGTATTCTCAGAGCGAAAATCTTCGTCAATAATGACAACCGGAAAACGAAAGCGCATGGATGTAATAGCCCTTTTGGCAATGTTAGAGAAAGAAGGATTATATTATAAGAAATCTGACTCTACGCAGTTATCTTCAGGGCAAAGTACGTACTTTTGTTGAGGTTCACCTGTTTGTCATAAAGCACCTTGAATACTAGGCTCAAGAACTCATTTTAGCGCGTAGTGAATGCTCTTGATCAACATGTAAACCCTCTAATAATAGTTTATGTTTCAATGGCATATAAAAAACACTATCCTCACACTCTGCCTCAGGCCATGTTAGTATTAAAGTGTAAGTAAAATTTTTATAGAAATTAAAAGCATACAACACAATTTGAGCGCCGTGTTGAGGATTTTGATAGGTATAGTACGCGCTTTTAAAAGCAATATTTCTAAAACCAAACGGCTGCATAGACACTAGCTTAATATTAGGATCTTTTTCTGCTAGCTTTTCGCGATACATCTCAAAAATAGCCTGACTTAAGCTCTCCTCATCACCCTCATCTTCATCGCCCTCGTCCTCAATCTGTAATATCAAACTAGAGCCACTCGATTGATTAATGATACCCCACAATGTGTAATCAAAGCCGTCTTGTTGAGTAAAACCACGCCAAACATTGTGATTATAACGCAGTGAAACGTCGTGATAAGGGGATTTAAAAATGCCTTTATGACATTGGTTGAGCTGAGCTAAAGACATAATGCAGCACTCGTTGGGGTTATTTATTATTTGTCTATAGCATACTCAAAAGTACTAGAATAAAGCAGGAAACCCCGATGAGTGTAATGAAGCCTTTTTGCTCAATGAGTAGCTGTCAATCCAAGACTAGCCACTGTTGGCATAACAATGGCTAGTTGCAGGACTACTTAAAGATATCCAACAGATTTACGTACAGCCCCTTTCTTTTCAGCCAGTAAGCATAAAAAGTCATGTGCTAAGGTTGCGCCCGCAATCGCTGTAATTTCAGACACATCATACGCAGGAGACACCTCTACCACATCCATTCCCACTAAATTGAGGCTACCCAACTCACGTACAATCCCTAAGGCTTGAGCCGTCGATAAGCCCCCCACTACGGGTGTACCCGTACCAGGTGCAAACGCGGGGTCAATGCAATCGATATCAAAGGTTAGATACACTTTTTTATCACCCACACGGGCTTTAATACGTTTAACCGTTTCTTCAATACCGTGACGGTGAACCCACGGTGAGGTCAGGATTTCAAATCCATGATCAGAGTCGTTATAAGTACGAATCCCCACTTGCATTGAGTGGTCAACATCAATCAAGCCCTCACGTTTGGCTCGTAAAAACATACTGCCATGATCAAAGCGAGTACCATCATCCTCCCATGTATCGCAATGCGCATCAAAATGCAGCAATGCAATTGAACCATGATGTTCGGCGTAGGCTTTTAAAATGGGGTACGTGACAAAATGGTCACCTCCAAATGTCAAAGTACTGGCTCCCGACTCTAGAATCGTGGCGATATGCGTTTGAATAGACCCAATCACCGTTTCAGGATGGTGAGGATCCATAAAGCAATCACCATAATCCACCACCGAGAGTACTTCAAAGGGGTCAAAGCCAAACGGGAAGGCTTTTAATTCGGCTAATTGAGTGGATGCCTGCCGAATGGCTCGTGGTCCAAATCGGGCACCGGGTCGATTAGTGACGGCGGTATCAAAGGGAATGCCACTTACCGCGACATCCACCCCCGTTAAATCACGTCGATAAGGACGGCGTAAAAAACTTAAAATCCCACCATAAGTCATCTCCGGCCAGCGACCGAGTGTGTCCTGTTTAAACGCTGCTTGGTCACCCTGCTGGCTCATACTTTTTTCCTTTTCGCGCTGCGCTTAATGTTCCAAATAGCTACTAATACTCCTAATGCCACAATACTAATCATAATAGTCGCTAAGGCATTAATATCAGGGCTTACTCCTAATCGTACTTTAGAGTAAATAATCATGGGTAAAGTACTATTGCCAGGCCCTGCTACGAAACTCGCAATTACCAGGTCATCAAATGATAGCGTAAACGCTAATAACCATCCCGAAATTAACGCGGGTAAAATTAAAGGCAAGGTGATCAAAAAGAATAATGAAAAGGGTTTTGCCCCTAAATCTAAAGCGGCTTCTTGTAAA
>JBDKGX010000173.1:0-4280 GCA_039797965.1 Pseudomonadota bacterium | reverse complement strand
TACTAAGCCTGCTAACACAGGAGGTGGTACAACAGGTTTGCCACCTGCTAAAACGGGTTCAGTAGGACTAGGAGTGGGAGTTGGTTTAGGATTTTTAACAGGCGCATGCCCTTCCCCTTTGACCGAATGAGTCAGTTGCTCTACAACATTATGTATGGCTTTATCTTTAGGAATATTCCCATCCGTACTTTTATCCGTAAAGCCACGAGCCTTTAAAGCACGCTCTTGACCTTGTTGTGCCACACGCTGAATGTCTTTAGTACTAATACTAGTCGGTTTGGTTTGAATCGTGTTACTCATGATAATGACTCTGTTAAAATTAGATTATTTTTAAAATATTAACCGTTGAATCATAAGTGTAATCACGAATAATCCACCTCTTGGGGACTGTACGACAAAGGGCAGAAGTTTAAAGACCTAAAGTACTTCTCTCACTTCTACCGTAATGTGTACCAGCTCCTCATGAATCGATAGCGCTTTTCTCAATTGATCAGGGGTAATATCAGGCTCATGAGGGGGCACAGTAAGCGCCACGATGACTGCATATTTATCCTTGCTCACTCGCCAAACATGTAAATCTGTCAGGGTTAATTGTGGAAAATCAGTAGCCACCACTTCACGAACTTCAGCCACTACGGGCGCATCCATTTCAGCATCCAGCAGTACTCGACTAGTTTCACGAATTAAGCCTTTTGCCCAAATGGTCACTAATACAGCGCCCACTATACCCATTACAGGATCAAGCCAACTCGCCCCCCACCATTTCCCCGCCACTAAAGCAATAATAGCAAGTACTGACGTCGCCGCATCAGTCAGCACATGCACATAAGCCGAACGTAAATTGAGGTCTTGATGGTCGTGATGATGGGAATGCCCCTGTGTATGATCGTGATCATGATGGTCGTGGTGATGATGATCTTTTAATAACCAAGCACAAACTAAATTCACCCCCAAGCCCAATAAAGCCACGCTAATCGCCTCATTATAGCGAATCGGCATAGGGTTTAATAAACGCACAACTGACTCATATAGCATTAGCCCAGCAATACCTAATAACAACAGGGCACTGGTATAACCACTGAGTACTTCAATTTTCCAAGTCCCAAAGGTAAAACGTGGGTCTTGTGCGAAACGCCGTGCCGCGGCATACGCTAATACAGCTAACCCTAATGCTAAGGCATGCGAACTCATATGCCAGCCATCAGCCAGCAACGCCATGGAGTTAAATATCCAGCCGCTAGTAATTTCCGCTACCATAGTGACCAAGGTCAATAGCATCGCCCAGCGCGTATTACGCTCAGCTAATGGATTGCCCTCATTAAACACATGAGAGTGTCCATTCATCACTGTTGGAGTCGGTTGTTGCATAAGAAAGCGACCTTTTAAAAAGAGATCATTTATACTATACCCCAGTATAGTAAATAACAAGCCAATGGGAGCAAGCAATGGCACATACGGTACGTGGTAAACAGTCTCTATTAACACGAGTACGCCGCATCAAAGGTCAAGTAGAAGCACTAGAACGAGCGCTAGAACAAGAAGCCGAATGTATGGCAACCTTACAACAAATCTCCGCTATTCGTGGTGCAACGTCTGGACTGATGATGGAAGTACTCGAAGGTCATCTACGCGAACACTTAGGGGCTGAAAACGCGACACCTCAACAACGCAGTGAAGAATTAGAACAAGTGATTACCGTACTACGGTCATATTTGAAATAAATACTCCCGTACTCGTGCCTATGATTGAGTGTGTTGTGTATTAATTCACGAGTACTTTATGATGCTTAACTCTCCCCTACCCCATTAGCCACTATGACCACCGAACAACGCCTAGTTCTCACCGTGTCTCAGCTCAATGCTGAAGTGAATCATCTATTCAAACAAGCGCTGACCCCGCTTTGGATTGAAGGTGAAATTTCTAATTTAGTACGGGCAAGTTCGGGGCATTACTACTTTAGTCTCAAAGATAACAATGCCCAGTTGCGTTGTGCATTATTCAAAGGTCGCCCCCTGCATTTCAAACCTGAAAACGGACATAAAGTACTCGCTTTGGGCAGTGTGGGTTTATACGAGCCACGCGGTGAATATCAATTTATTGTCAGCCAAATGGAGCAGGCAGGCGCAGGGCAATTACAACTACAATTTGAAGCACTCAAACGCAAGCTCAATGAAGAAGGCTTATTCGCCCCTGAACACAAAAAGCCCTTACCTCTGATTCCCAAAAGTATCGGCGTCATTACCTCACCCACGGGGGCGGCCATTCGGGATATTTTGAATGTATTGCGTCGGCGCTGCCCGCAAATCCCCGTGGTCATTTATCCCGTATTAGTGCAGGGTAATTGGGCAGCGGAGCAAATTGTAAAAGCCATCGCTCAAGCCAATCGTAAACCACAATGCGAGGTACTGTTATTGGCTCGTGGCGGTGGCTCAATTGAGGATTTATGGTCATTTAATGAGGAAGTTGTTGCGCGAGCAATTTATCAAAGTACTTTACCGATTGTGACAGGGATTGGGCATGAAATTGATTTTACCATTGCTGATTTTGTCGCTGATCGGCGTGCGCCCACTCCTTCAGCTGCGGCTGAATTAGTCAGCCCAGAAACCGAGGCGTGGGCATTTACCGTACAGCAATGGAGTACTCGACTCCATCGTAGTGTGCAACGAGTACTGCAAGATAAAACCCAAGTACTACAATCCTTAGCCAAACGCCTCGAGCCACAAAGCCCTGAAAATCAACTCCAGCAAAAAGTCCAACGCTTGGACGAACTAGAGCAACGTTTACAGCTAGGAGTCCTTCGAGTACTCCAACATAAACAAACCCAAATCCACCAGTTAAGTACTCGTTTAAATACTCAATCCCCTGTTAAACAAGTGCTTCAACTCAATACCCAAGTACTACAATTACAAAATCAATTAGAGCGGGGGCTAAACCAGTACTTGGCTCAAAAGCAATTACAATTACAAAGCTTAGCTTTGCAATTACAGGCATTAAGTCCCTTAAGTACTTTAGGACGGGGCTATGCGATTGTGCGTAATAGTGAGCAAGTACTCGTTAAAAGTACTCAGCAGATGTCAAAAGGTGACGTCGTTAATATTCAACTACAAGACGGCAGTATTCATTGTGAAGTACTAGGTAAATCATCTTAAAAGTACTAGTGTATTTTTTCCGCAAATAACAAAAAATAATAATAAAACCTGCCTAATTATACTAAAAATACTATTAAAACTTTAAGGATAAAATAAACACATGAGACTGCTAGCGAAATTTTTTTGGGGTATTTTAGGGCTAACCTTAAACTCTACACTAATGGCAACAGATAATATTAAAACTCCTTATTTATTCATCGGTGAAGATCGTGTCATGGGTAGGCAGCTATGGCAAACTGATGGCACAGAAACAGGTACACAGGTTTACCGCTATTTGCAAAAATCTCCTAATACAGACTCTAATCCCTACCCACTGGCTAACTTACCGACAGGTGCAATATTTTCAGCTATTACAAATCAAGGATTGAAATTATGGCGTACTGACGGTACTCCCAAAGGTACTATTGCTCTACCGACTCTAATTAATAATGCTTACAACAAGGTATTTATACCCACCTCAATTACGTTGGGTACAAAACTGTTATTTTGGACTAACGAACGGACTGCAACGATTTTAAATGTTACGGATGGCAATATTGATGGAACTAAAGTTTTACATAAGTTTTTACACCAGCCTCAAAATACTCCAGAGACTCAATCACCCTTTTACGTATTAAAGCAACATGCCTATTTTGCCATTGAACAAGGTAGACAAAATATTGAGTGGTGGATGACAGATGGTAGTTTAGCTGGAACACATCGTCTTTTAGACTCCCGTCAATTACGAGTAAAAGAGCTTTCGTATCTATCTCAGTGGAATAAAAACATAATAACTACAAAACAAGATTTATACTTATTAAGCCCTAATCAACAAAACAATCACGGCTCATCTAAATTAACTGACAAGGTACTATGGCATATTAATGGTAAAACTGCTGAAAAATTTTATGAGTTTCCACCTACAGCAACGCCTTATAATTTAATAGGTATATTTGAAGATAAACTGTTTTGGCAAGTCCATCATCAAAATAATGAATATATTGAGCTATGGTATATATCACTAGCAACTCGCCAAGCCAAAAAAATTTATACTACAAAAGCAGTAAATGATGAGATTAATACTGCACACTATGCAAAGGGGCATTTATATTTTAGCTTTTCTAATAGCCATGATATCTGGGTGAGTGACTT
>JBDKGX010000172.1:0-4351 GCA_039797965.1 Pseudomonadota bacterium | reverse complement strand
CAATTGTACTTGGTGGCTAGTGAGCAAGGTATTGATCAAACTACCTTCTCAAGCGGCAAACCAGGTGCACGCACTATTGCTGCTCGTTATATTCAATTAAATGTGCTCGCCCTAGCGCGACCTTATAGCTTGCGCCAAGAAGAAGTCTTTAAGGTCGTACGCTATCTTGAAACTGAAACCCCACGGGTAAGTATTAGTCGTGAGCCACCCTTGACCGCTAAAGACTATGTGCACGCCATTGTACTGAATACGGACGAACCTGCCGTAATTATGCCTCTGGGGGATTTACCTCATTCACCCACTGTGCGAGTACTTGACCTTAAAGTACTTTTAGACGATTTAGAAGCGGTCACCACCTTTAGCCACGGTAGCCCTGCTAGTGTAATGGTCAAGGAAGGGTTGAGTCGTAATTTGGCACAGCGACTAGTACAGCATTTCACCACAGTCCGTAATCGCAGTTTCAATCGCTTCCCGAAAAATGAACCTATTACCATGGTGACGCGCCTGCCTGAAATCCTGCAAGTGCTGTCACGTGGAGCAAGCCCCGAACAAGCGCAAGAATCACGGGAAGATGAAGATTTACTGTTTGGTTCTACTTTAAAACCAGTGCACATCGGGCGTGTTATCAAACACGAGACTGAAGTCAATGTACAGTTTTGGCAAATCATCAATAGTAGTGTCAGTGGCTATGGTTTGCAGTGGCCTCATGGTGAACTGTCAGGCGCTCGTGTGGGTGAATTGATTGGCTTACGCGACCCTAGCCAAGAACGTAACCCATGGATTATTGGTACTATCAAATGGATGGAGCAAAGCAAAGACCGCGGCTTGTGTTGTGGGGTCGATGTTTTGTCCTCTAAAGTCATGCCCCTTTCTATTATTGAAGTACTTAATCGTAATGTTACCCAAAACTTGCCCGTTGAAGGTTTGATGTTACCTAGTATCGAAGGGATTCGTCCTGATCCTGTGCTGATTATGCCCGCTTATATTTTCCAGCCAGCCGATGAAGTCGTTTTAAAATTTTCAGGGCGAGAAGAGCGGGTGCGTTTAACCTTATTGGATGAAACTTTAGGGGCTTTTGCTTACTTTAAATTTGAGAATTTAGAGCAAGCCACGACTAAAAATGGTCATTCTGACCATGAAGATTTTGACTCTCTATGGGCTGATTTATAGCCCAACACTTTATCTTATAGACAAGGGCGGTAATCGGAAAAACGCCCTCGTTTTCTGAATCCTCTGTGAATCCTTGATATTGTCATTGGTATGAAACGGCATACCATGATTTGTTTACTAATTACAGTCGGGAACCTGCCTACTGATCTTTTGGAGCGTGTCCTAACCCAAACGGGCATACCTGTTGAATTTATCGTCGCCAATAATCGTGAAGCTCTAATTAAGGCTCTCGCTCAAGCGCCGCAATTAGTGTTTTATGCAGCCGATCGCAACAAATCCCGTGGCAGACTACTCGCAAACTCGCTAACACACTATTCTTCCGATAGTTGCTTAGTGCGAGTCACTCCAAATAAGTGGCATAAACCGATGAGGACTCGTCAAGGCATTGACGTGTTTACTATTGCGTCTGAACCACAGACCACACTCCACCATCAAATCGAGTTTTTATTACACTATGCGCAATTAAAACAAAACTTTCGCCACGCTAAGCATTTACTCTCAATAGCTGAATTACGTAATCAGTGGCTAGTAGAAAATGCCCCAGAAGCTCTAGCCTATGTAAGCCATAATCGCTTGCTGTATGCTAATACTACCTTTTTAGCCTTGCTTAACTTACATTCAGTAGAAGAGGCTCAGGCCACTTTACTCTCCAATATTGTGCCCGCTACTGAGCATAGTTTGGTCATTCCGTTGACTCAGCAAGCAGAGTACTACTCGCTGCCGATACATAGAGTTACGGCATGGATGCGCCCCATCGGTAAGCAGCCCCTACGGTGTGAATTACGTATTAGCTCAGCCGTCTATGGGGGACAACGTTGCTCACAACTAGTCATAGTACCTCTTCAAGACTCTACTTTGCCGGAAGACGAACCTCAAAGTGGAGCTAATCCTTGGCAAAAACAAAATCAGGCCTTAGTACAGGCTCAACAAGACACTGCTAAACCTTTGATGCGATTGCAACTGCATGAAACCCTTAATTTGCATACTCATCACTTACCTACTTTGTACATTGCTGATAATTTAGCGACTAATCGTCAAGGGCAAACCGTTAATCGTCGCGAATTATTAACTCACTTAAGCGATCCCAAAAAACGTATTGAGTTAGACCGTTGGAACCTACAACAAGTACTTCAACGTTTGCCTGAGCTTAATCAAAAAAATCCAGCATTAGCCCCTCCTCAAGTACTGATTGAATTAGGTGAATGGTTTTGGAAAAGTACTAAGCTGCGTAATCAATTAATTAGCCAATTAACCGACACCTCAGGTGCTCAACAGCTCATTATTATGCTGCCCTACTCTGCATTAGTAGCCCACCAAACCCAACTGGCTACTCTCAGCCCTATATTAAAAAATAGTCAGTTACGTTTTGGGATTAGTGAGGTCAATTTTGAAAGTACTCAACTCATGGAGTACTTAACGTTATTCAATGTAGTACTGGTACGTTTAGACACGGCTATGGGTTTGCGAATCGGTTTGGAACATACCTTACCTAATGACTTAAACCATTTGCTATTTAGTTTAAAACCCCATGGGGTACGGATGCTGGTGGATGGCATAACCGATATTGCCTCTATGAACCTATTTTCAGGCACTGAAGTTGCTTATTTATATGGGTCTATTTTGGAGCGTTTGAGCCAATGACAATCCCCCGCCCCCGTATTGGTTTGATTCTGATGACAGAATGGTTACCCGCATGGCAAGTGACTATGCTGGAGCACCTGCAGCGCTCGGTTGACATTCAAGCGATTATTTTTTATCACAACACTAGCGAGCCTAATAAAAACTCTGTAGCGCTCTATAAAGCCAAAGGTATTCAGCGCTTAGAATCATGGGTTAATCGTCAAAGCTTTAATGCCACCACCCTCCGTAATGTGTTAACCGTATTAGACGAAAGTACGCCTGTTGCTTTTTTTTGGACAAGACAAGCAACCACCCTCAATCACGTCAAAGTACTTCATCTAGACTTATTATTAGATTTAAGTGAGCAACCTTTAGCAGGTACTTGGTATCAAGCCGCCACTTTAGGGGTATGGCGTTATTTTTATAATGCTAATGGTGTACTACAAAGCTCACAAACAGGGTTGGCGGAATACTATGCACAACATCGATTGGTATTTTCAGGATTAAAAGCATGGACAGCCGCTTATAAAAACCCACATACCCTCTTTATTGGTAGTACTAGCACCCATCCTAGCTCTCTCCTTGCTACCGTCAACCAAGTACTGTGGCGCATGGTCGAATATGTTCCGCAAGTCATTGAAACGCTCAAAAGCTTTTACCCCTATCAAATTGAACACTTGTATCTGCTGGGGCAACGTTTTGCACCTGCGCTACAACGTATGGAGCAAATCTACCTAAATGATTGGGAAGATAATCAGCAAATGAGCGTCATGCGCCATTACGGTAAACGCGCCTTACATCATTGGCATCAAACTCGTACCTTGAGTGAACAATGGTCTCTTCTGATTGGTGAAACTACTAATCCTTTCGATCTCAATCATTTAGGACGCTTTACTAAATTACTACCGCCCCCCGAACGAGCTTGGTCGGATCCTTGTTTGATAGAGCATCAAGGCAAACATTATGTGTTTATGCATGAGTGGCATGAGCCTACACAACAGGGGCGTATTGTCTGCATGCAACTGACGGAGCAAGGGGGGTACTCCCTTCCTATCGTTGTATTAGAGCGTCCCTACTCTGTCTCTTATCCCTTTATTTTCAATTATCAGGGTGAGTACTATCTCATTCCTGAAACTCTAGAAAATCAGCAAGTTGAGCTATATCGCTGCACTGAATTTCCTCAAAAATGGGTATTAGATCGAGTACTTATGACTAATGTACACGCGGTTGATACCACCTTATTTGAGTACATGGGGCGCTGGTGGATGATGCAAGGACGCAGCGCTACCCGACAGGGTACGCCTAATAGCTCATTGTATTTGTATTACGCTGATTCACCTCTAAGTAAGTATTGGATTCCTCATCCTCATAATCCTATTGTGACTGAAGTAGATCGTGCCCGCCCCGCCGGACGCCCCTTTCGTTGGCGGGGACGTTGGTATCGTCCTTCACAAAATTGTGCAGGGGCTAATGGACGTGGCTTGAATATCAATGAGATTACAGCGCTGGATACGAGCCACTACCAAGAGCATTGCGTCGTACGCTGTGTACCGCAAGGTCG
>JBDKGX010000171.1:0-4419 GCA_039797965.1 Pseudomonadota bacterium | reverse complement strand
ATAGACGATGACCGGGTACAGACTATCTTAAAGTACTTAGGTAACAATGAGCTAGCTCCCTCTATAATTTATAGTACTTTATCAAAACGAGTATTGAGCTGTGCCTACTCCTAAAAATTACGATACTGATAATCGCTACTATGATCTCTATCAACTCTATAATGAGCAAAAATTTAATGAGTACTTTACACAACTAACCATTATTGCCAATGAAAATAATCCCTGGGCGTTAGCCCAACTTGCCCAATATTATTTTTATCAAAGTGAATTTGAAGAGCCCTTCCCTATTGCAGAAAATAAACCTTATGCTCAAACCCTCATGCAACGCTGTATTGATGTGCTAGAACAAGATGAAGCTTTGGGCAATGGCGAAGCATCCCGAATCTTAGGCTATGTGTATTGCGGTCTTATTGGCATTGAAAGCCCTAATCTTGATAAGGCTGAATATCACCTCTTAAAAGCAATTGAATTAGAGCAGTACTTTGCTGCGAATGATTTAGTAACCTTTTATAGGCATACTGATAAAGCTAAAGCACATCATTATTATGATATCGCTGTACAACATGGCGTTTGTATCTTAACTTCTCCAGATACCAATCAAGGACAAATGACCTGCCCGTAGAGGCTTCCTCCGCTTAATAGTCGTGTTAAACTACTTGTCCTATTGGTTGCCTACTCACTCACTATGAACTATCCCTCTTCCAAACTACCGCACATTGGTACCACTATTTTTACCGTTATGTCACAACTGGCGACTGATTTTAAAGCGGTTAATCTCTCACAAGGCTTTCCTGATTTTGATGGACCAAAAATCTTATTGGAGGGAGTAGATAAGTATATTGCACAAGGCTTAAATCAATATGCCCCCATGGCAGGTATTCCAGCACTACGTGAGCAAATCGCCCTAAAAGTCCAAACCCTGTATGGTAATGCAGTGTCACCTGATGAGGTCACTATTACTTCCGGTGCAACCGAAGCCTTATTCAATGCGATTAGTGCGGTAGTCCGTCAGGGTGATGAAGTCATTATATTTGATCCGGCTTATGACAGTTATGAGCCAGCGATTACCTTAAATGGCGGCAAGGCTGTACGTTTAAACTTATTACCACCGACTTTTAAAATCGATTGGCAACAATTAAAAGACACCATTAACTCAAAAACTCGTTTGATTATTATTAATACCCCTCATAATCCTACGGGTACTACTTTAACTAAAAACGATTTGAATCAATTAGCCGAATTAGTACGTAATACGGATATTTTAATAATATCGGATGAGGTTTATGAGCATATTATTTTTGATGGACTGCAACATGAAAGCATTCATCGCCATCCTGAATTATATGCCCGTAGTTTTGTGATTTCGTCATTTGGTAAAACTTATCATACGACGGGCTGGAAAATTGGCTATTGCGTAGCGCCCCCAGTACTCACCCAAGAGTTTCGCAAAATCCATCAATATGTCACTTTCACTACCAGCACACCGATGCAATACGCATTAGCCGATGTGATGCGTGAAGCCCCAGAGCATATTGAGCAATTACCGCAGTTTTACCAAACTAAACGCGACGAATTTAGCCAACTTCTGCAAAGTACTCGGTTTAAACTACTCACCAGCACAGGAACCTATTTCCAATTAGCCGATTATACGGGTATCAGTAATTTAGACGATGTAGCGTTTTGTCGCTGGCTAACCACTGATATTGGAGTGGCGGCTATTCCAGTTTCAGTGTTTTATGAAAAACCACCTACGGATATGAAATTGATTCGGTTTTGTTTTGCTAAAAACAGCCAAACCTTAAAACACGGTGCAGCACGTTTACGTAGTTTAAGTGTATAGGAGTACTTTAGGATATGAATGAATTACGGGTGACTTTAGTTCAAGCCGATTTAATGTGGCAAAAGCCTGCACTCAATCGTGAGTACTTTACCAAAGTCTTTCAAACGCTAACGGGCAAAACAGATTTGATTGTCCTGCCTGAAATGTTTACTACGGGATTTAGCATGCAACCTGCCTTGCATGCTGAACCGTTTGAGGGTGAAACGGTGCAATGGCTTAAGCACCAAGCCAGTACTTTAAAGGCCGCGATTTGTGGCTCGATTGCAACCCAAATTGGAAAAAATTTTGTCAATCGTTTTGTATTAGTGACACCGACGGGTGAAGTACTTCACTATGACAAACATCACCTATTTCGTATGAGTCAAGAACCGGAAAACTATCAAGCGGGCGTAGAGCGTAAAACCTTTAATTACCAAGGTTGGCGGATCTTGCCGCAGGTTTGTTACGACCTTAGATTTCCGGTCTTTATGCGCAATCGCAATGACTATGATCTTGCCATCGTGGTCGCTAATTGGCCTAACCCTAGACGCATGGCATGGCGTACGCTACTGCAAGCGCGAGCGATTGAAAATCTGAGCTATGTAGTTGGGGTTAATCGGGTGGGTCAGGATGGTTTAGGGCTAAATTATATGGGTGATTCACTAGCCGTAAATTTCAAAGGTGAAGTACTTGTTGATCATGCTCCTAGTACTCAGTTTGTAGAAACAACTACTTTTAATTTAGCCGATCTCAATCAGTTTAAAACTCAATTTCCAGCATGGCGTGATGCGGATGAGTTTGAGTTGAAATAACCCCTCATTCATCACCTAGCGGAATCACTGAGCTACGTGGGTCTATACTGGGCATACTAAACTCCTTAGCTTGAGTGACCCATTCGGCTGTACCGACCGTATTCGCATTTTGATCTTTCACCGTGAGGCGAATATGGTAGCGCCCCGCTTTAGCCATCCGAATAGAATAGACATGCTTTAAATCAGGTTGAGGATCGACTTTGCCATTGACTGACCAACTATACTGATAGTTAGGATTTTCAATATTGGCAATATAATGCACATCATCCCCCACATGAGCCTCATAAGCCTCCACTTCACGATTCAAATACCCCGCACTATCCAAAGTACGATAAAAACCGCGCAGAGTTAACTCACCTTCTTTTGAGATAGCTAGAGTCGTATCGTCTGAATTAATTACCTCTACCGTTTTTTGAGCACGGGCGGTTTGTCCTAAATTATCTTTGAGCGTCACCTCAACGGTAGTTTTGCCCACTTGCTTAGGAGCTTGCCAGTACACAATAGCCCCTGTGGGCAAGCCTGTACCGACTAATTCCACTGGTTCATAATCCGGTATGCCCCCACTCAACTCCACCGTAAAGGTTGCATAATCACCGGCGAGTACTTGATCAGCCCCTTTTAACGTGGCTTGACCTAAAGGCGGTGCGTTATTGAGTACTTTATCGATAAGTACTAGGAGTTGACTGACCTTAGTCAGTGGTGTTTGTAATTCGGGATAAGTACTTAATTCATTTTGTAAAATGCTGCTAGCTTCCTCAGCATACACCTTAGCCTGCCTCAATAAACGACCTTGCTTTAATAATTGGTAGGCTTGTTGATAAGGGACTCGTGCTTGAGCAATCACCTGATTCGCAGCTTTTAAATGACTGGCTTTATCAATGTGTTGCTCTAAATCCTGCATTTTTTCATACAAGCCATCGGTGGGCATCGAGTGTTTAAAATAAAACTGCCTCACCTTAGCTAAGTACTCATCAGCCTTACGCATCTCACCCGCTTTGATGAGATCATCCACACGCAATAAGCCCTTAATGACGGACATATGTAGCTCAATACCCGCCCATGCTTCTTTTTTAGCGGCATTCTCACGATCTGCTTGGAGCATAATGACTTCGGTCACGAGTTCAGACACTTTTGCGGCTGACCAACTCAATACTAAACTATGCAAAAACCCACCGCCCAACGCCGTAATCGCCAAACCACCCGCAGTCTCTAAACCATACCCTGTTGCCACACCTACCGCCTTAGCGGCTTTTTCTTCGGGATCTTCTAAAGCAGTAATGTTGTACGCATCCCATAAAATAAACGCGCCATCTACACTGGTGCCGATATGCTCTCGTACTGTTTTCCAGCCACCTTGCAATTGATTTTGAAGCAATTGGCGGGCTGCCTGTACACGACTGGGCGGTAATTGTTTTAGCGTTTCGTTTAGTTGAGCTAATAAGTCCTGAGGGGCTTTACCAGTTTTTCTAATCACCGCATCGACATCATTCATGACTTTTAAAAACTGCTGGCTGGCTTCACTAGCGCCTGCTTTGCTCGCACCAATCAAGCGCTTTAAACTCTGATCACTTAACCCTTTTAAACTTGTACTACTGTCATCTAATACAAACTGAGCAAACGCTTGAATCCGCTCTTGTTTAACTAAATTGGCTAACTCGCCCTTTTTAGCTAAACGTCCTATGCGCTCAATAAATTGATCGGCTACCTCAGCCTGATGATCTAAAGTCAGTAAGGCTTGATTGATTTGTTTGAGAGCCTGCACCTTTAATTCCGGCGTGGGTAGCTCAG
>JBDKGX010000170.1:0-4451 GCA_039797965.1 Pseudomonadota bacterium | reverse complement strand
CAAAAAGCTAAGCAACACAATACCTAGCAATAATCGCCACCTGATCAAACCATGAATAAACATACTAAGCTCCTACCAAACCAATGTTTTGACTTAATAAAATAGACACTTAGCGACATCTTAAACTTATATTAATATATTAAATAGTATTAGCGACTGAAAAGTAAAAAATTACTATTTCTTTAGCTAATAACATGAGATATAGGCTTTTTAAAAACGTGACAAAAAAGACATGAAAAACTCGATAATCTACTCTTATTAAGGCTATGAGAGTAAAAATGAGATTTATAATTTTAAGATTAGATAAAGAGCACGAGCTAAAGTACCCGTTGGATTAAACGAGTACTTTTCAATTAAAATTACTCTACAAACACATCTCTATAAGCATAATAGTTAGATACAATCACTAAAGGTATTACCACTAATAACCCTAATAATAACGGTAACGCTCCTAGTACTACTAAAATAGTAGCAATAATACTGTATACAACTAAGGGAAGAATATTTTTAACTCCAGCGTTAAAGCTGGCTTTAATCGCATCCATAATGCTTAAGTTATTAAATACGATCAGCGGTGTAGTAAAGAAAAAAGCCAACATGAATACAATATTTAAAAAAGTCTCAAACAAAGTATATAAGATGTAGCCTAAGGTGTCTTGACGCTCTACAGTATTATTTATCGCTTTAGCGGTATAATCGCTATTAACCTCACCAGAAATAGCTGCCACTATAAAACTAATAGCCGTCGCAATACCACCGATAATAATTAAATTAATAAGCTTATCATTAAAGCCAGCACTTAATGTGTCAATCGTTAAGGGCTTATTCTGGGTGGCTGAGGCATGAATCCCTACTAATAGCCCCCCCATAATTACGGGAGAAAACAAACTAATAACAATACTACCCACCCAAGGCAATAAACTTAAAACAAACCCTACTACTAATAGCATCAGCATTATTAAAAGCCACGTTTTAAAATCTTTTTTGACTAGTGGCCAACTAGTCTTAAACCAGTCGATAGCTGCCCCCACCGGTATTTTGCGGGGCGTTGTTAATAAGGTGGCAGTGGGTGATAGGTTAGTTATTTCATTCATGATGAATCTCCGGTTTTTTAAGATAACTAAGTATAGGCTCAGCTTTGCTAGATTGCTGAGCGCCTATTCGTGGAGGTTATAACAGTAAATTTAACGCGCTTTATAATTTATAAATCAAGGGCATGGATTAGGGTGTTCCATATGAATCTGCTCAATTCCCTCTAGAATCTCAGGGTTTAAATTTAACTCACTACTGGCTATATTAGCTTTTAACTGTTCTAAAGTAGTTGCACCCATAATATTGGTTGTTAAAAACGGGCGAGAATTCACATAAGCTAACGCCATTTGAGCCGGATCTAACCCATGTTGTTGGGCTAACTCTACGTATAATTGGGTAGCTTGCTGAGCTTTTGGAGTCATATAGCGCGGGAAATAACTCTCCCATTTACTAATGCGTGCGCCTTCAGGACGTTTACCATTTAAGTACTTACCACTTAATACCCCAAACCCTAAGGGTGAATAAGCCAAAAGCCCTACTTGATCACGATGTGCAATTTCAGCTAAACCAATTTCATAGGAACGATTTAATAAACTATAGGGATTTTGAATCGAAACAATACGCTCTAACCCTAACTCACGGGCTAAAGTTAAATAAGTCATGATACCCCAAGGGGTTTCATTCGAGACTCCAATAGTACGGACTTTACCTGCTTTAACTAGATCAGTTAATGCTCGTAGAGTTTCCTCAATCGATTCAGGGTGATTATCTTTTGCGTATTTATAGCCTAACTGACCAAAGTAATTAGTACTACGACTAGGCCAATGAACTTGATATAAATCCAAGTACTCAGTATTTAAACGCTTTAAACTCGATTCAATAGCCTGATTAATATGTATAGCATTCAATTTTGGTACATTACGAATATGACCAATCCACTCTTTACGTCCAGGGCCTGCTACTTTACTGGCTAAAATGATTTCACTGCGTTTACCTGTTTTTTTAAGCCATGAACCTATATAACTTTCGGTCAAACCTTGCGTTTCAGCTCGTGCCGGAACGGGATATAACTCAGCTGTATCAATGAAATTGATTCCATTTGCTGTGGCATAATCTAATTGCATATGGGCATCATTTTCGGTGTTTTGCTCGCCAAACGTCATAGTGCCCAAACCCATCAAACTGATTTTTATATCACTCGCACCTAATGTTCTTAATTGCATAATCTAGTCTCACTGTGGATGATCTAAGCCATAGTAATCGAGTGGGTTAGGTGAATACTAGTAGCGGAGCGTGCTACACTCAGCCTCTTACTCTCAGCCTTATTGATGCAATAGGACAACCCGTGGAAGCAACGACTCGTAATCGCACACTAGCTTTAGCCGCATTATTTCAAAATATCGACGGTGTTATGCAAATCGCCCGCACGGGTAAAGTGGATGAAGATTTGTATAAAAGCGCATTAACTAGTCTATTAGTGGACAATGCTCAATCTATTGAAGACTTATATGGTGGGGTGGGGCAAATGCGGGTGGGCTTAAGAGCCTTAAATCACCAATTAGGCGGCGCCACCAATATGGCAACGGGGGAATTTAAAGATTTAGATGCGACCCGTTATTCGCTCAATATTTTATATTTAGAGCGTAAATTGCAACAAGATGAAGGTATTTTTAATCGAGTACTTTCCGGTATTAGTGATGTACAAAAACTCTTAAATGATTTTGATATTGTACATCCGACCATTACTGTGCGTTTAGCTGAGCTTTATACCCAAACTATTAGCAAATTGGGACCTCGTATTATTATTAAAGGCGAGCAAGCTTATTTATCTAGCCCTGAAAATGCCGCAAAAATCCGCGTGTTGTTAATGGCAGGCATTCGAGCCGCCTTATTGTGGCAACAATCGGGGGGTAATCGTTGGAAACTGTTTTTTAGTCGCGGTGCTATGCAATTAGAAGCGAGTCATTTATTACGCGGAAATATTTAAACATCTTAAGTACTCGTGATGAATAGACCAAACTCACGAGTACTCTGCTGATAAAAACTCAAAAGCTATTAAGCTAACTCTGCATTAATAGCCGCAATAACCGCTAATGGATCAGAAGCTTGAGTAATAGGACGCCCCACTACGACATAATCAATCCCTGCCGCACGCGCCTCTTTAGGGGTCATCACTCGACTTTGGTCGCCTGCTGCACTTCCCTGTGGGCGAATACCAGGAGTGACTAATAGAAAATCACTACCCCGCTCACGCTTTAGCATAATCGCTTCTTGAGCCGAACAAACGACTCCATCTAAACCACTTTGAGCAGTTAGTTGAGCTAAATGACTAACGTGTTGCTCAGGAGTACTTGATATACCAACACCTGTTAATTGCTCTTGATTCATCGATGTCAATACAGTTACCGCAATTAACAAGGGCTTGTGTGATAAATCTTGCAGTGACTCATGCGCTGCCTTCATCATCACCGCTCCACCACTGGCATGCACATTGATCATCCACACCCCAAGCTCTGCTGCTGAGCGGCACGCACCTGCTACCGTATTGGGAATATCATGAAATTTTAAATCCAGAAATACATCAAACCCTTGCTGAACTAGCTGACGAACAAAATCAGGTCCCGCCGCCACGAATAACTCAAAACCTACTTTTAACTTACATTGATTAGGATTTAAAGGCTTAACAAATGCTAATGCTGTTGAGGCATTCGGAAAATCTAAAGCAATAATTAATCGACTGGTCATCCTATACTCCTAATCATTTTTCACAGTGTCCCATTGATGGCAAGCGGGACAACGCCATAAAAAGTCATGCATTTTATAACCACAACTTTCACATTTAAACTCAGGGGAAGTTGCCGATAAGCGTTGAATAGCCTCGGCTAATTCGGCCGTATAATGAGTACTTTGTTTAGTTTCTTGTTTAGCTAATAATTGACTAGCCCTTGCCATTGCTTTAGTGGTAGGTTTAGTTTTAGCGAGTGCTTGTAATACCAGTGGTGTTATGGCTTCATTTTGATCTGCTGGCTGAGCAATTTTAATCAGTGGGGCTAATAATTGGGGGTCTTGAGTACTTTGATAAGTAGTAAGAGCAAACTGATATAATAGTTCGCGTTCAAACGTTGAATTATAAATCGCTAATAAACGCTCACTAAGCATTTCTAATAAACGAGGCTCTTGCTCTACGGCAGCTTCATAATAATCTAAAGCTTGTTCTTTTTGATAACGCTCTACAGCTAAATCACCCCAGAGTACTTTAACTCGTGCAGAAGCGGGATTAATTTCAGAGGCTTCTGTAAGTTTTGCTTCAGCTTTAAATAATTGGCGCTCATTTAAAAGTATTTGAGCTTGCTCACATAAATAGTGAGCTATCCATTGAGTTTGTTGTGCCGTATTTTGTGTAGCACAACTCACCATAC
>JBDKGX010000169.1:0-4477 GCA_039797965.1 Pseudomonadota bacterium | reverse complement strand
TAGATTGTAGTTTTCGGTGGCTTGTTGCTCATTATATTCATCATCGGAGTAGGTATAGGAGGCATAATTAATGTGGCGCACAAAGTACTGTTTGACGAGAGAGCTGTATAAAATGTCAAAACTTTTAGAATAGTAAAAATCTTCAGACTCGCTCCAACCACAAGACAACACCACCGTTGAGGATAGAGCGCTAGCGAGTGCCACTGTCCAAAATAATTTTCTTAGATAGTTCATGGGGTTTGACTCCTTGAAGTAAATGTATTGGCAATGGCATTGAGGTCTGCTGCATCAAAGCGGTCAGCATCATTGAGAGTATAAAAAATGATTTCGTTGGGCTGCATGAGTGAGGCTAGTAGTTGAGTCGCTTGCTGCAAAAGCGGCATATCTACAGTATCTAAACGCAGTTCATCTTCAGGATAAAGATAGTAGTCTTGCCAATAATGTCCTTGCGTCACTCGATAATGATTAGCGGCTAAGAGTTCAGTTTTATTAGGGGTGGGTGTGATACCCGCCGCTAAATGGACGAGTTTGCTATCACGAATAATGCGGGTTTGTTGATAAAGCGGTAAGGCTAAATCAAGTGGTAGAGGGTATTCAGCAAAATTATAGAGATAAGTTTTTCCTACCGCATTATCTAAGATGTAATTGTCGGTTTCAGGGTCACGAATTTCGCTCATATTGTAATACATCAACAGGGCGCGTTTGGCGGGAGGCACACCCGTTCGCTTAGCGTATTTGATCTGATGTAGGCGTAGAGTCACACTTAAATCAGAGTAGTCAGTTTGTAAGCGTTGCAACAAACTGAAATAAGTCTCACGAGTTTGCTCCGTCCAATCACAGTCCACTTGCAAACTTTGATAACGATTAGGCGGGATATGAGTGTGAATTTGCTGATATAACGTCTCCAGTTGATCGTCTTGCATAGCCGCATTATCTACAAATACCACTGGAATAACAGGCACCGTAGGAGGTGTCTCAATTCGCGTAGGATGAATGACAAGACGTGGGTGCTGATAGCCAATATCCAGCAATTTTAAGTAAAGATGAGCGGGTTGGTAGGTCTGAATAAGAGTGGGCTGATTCGTGTAAGTATTGGCCCAATGGTAATAACTGATTTTAGGTGACGCACTGGAGTCAGCCGCTTGGCTGAACTGCCCATCAGTACCCCATAGGTTAACTAACAGCGTAATAACAACGACAGCAAAACGACGCAAAGTCTGAAGTATTAAGGCATGTGACATATAGCCATCCGGTTCCAGCAAAGTGGGGTTAGATAAGAGTTGTTAAACCAGAGTCCTTATTCAAATAGTATAAACGAATATTCATTTGATATTGAGACGATTTTAGCTCAATTACCCTGCTCGAATGAGATGAGGCTGTTGTGCATATTCAGTGCTACTTCCCCAAGTACTGGATTCGCTACCTAAAGCAGGGTCAGTAGCGAGTACTTAACACAATCCCTATAATACTCACCCTTGATCACTATGCTTTGAGTTTGTTTATGAGTCTGTTGCCCCACCAAGTTGAACTACTTGCCCCCGCTAAAACTGCTGCAATTGGGCGTGAGGCTATATTGCACGGAGCGGATGCGGTTTATATTGGGGGGCCTAGTTTTGGGGCGCGACACAATGCTTGTAATAGTGTGGTGGAGATTGCCGAACTGACCCAATTTGCCCATCGTTATCATGCCCGTATTTTTGCCACACTCAATACCATTTTGCATGAAGCCGAATTAGAGCCCGCGCGTAAACTGATTTATGAACTCTATGATGCGGGTGTAGATGCGCTGATTGTGCAAGATATGGGAATTTTAGAACTGGACTTACCGCCGATTGAGTTACATGCCTCAACTCAATGTGATATTCGTACCCCTGAAAAAGCCCGATTTTTAGCCGATAGCGGTTTGTCCCAATTAGTGTTGGCGCGTGAGTTAACACTACAACAGGTCAGAGAAATCAGTGAATACGTGGGCGATAAAGCAACGATCGAGTACTTTATTCACGGTGCCTTGTGTGTGGCGTTTTCGGGGCAATGTTATATCAGTCATGCTGAAACGGGGCGTAGCGCCAATCGGGGGGATTGCTCACAGGCGTGTCGCTTGCCTTATACCTTGACGGATCAAACGGGTGCGGTGGTGGCGTTTGAAAAACATTTATTGTCGATGAAGGACAATAATCAAAGCGCTAATTTAGCAGCTTTACTGGATGCAGGCGTGCGCTCGCTTAAAATCGAAGGGCGTTATAAAGACGTGTCTTATGTCAAAAATATTACCGCTCACTATCGCCTGTTACTCGATGACATTTTCAGTCAGCGTGCCGATTTAGCACCTGCGAGTTCGGGAAAAAGTGAGATTTTCTTTACCCCTAATCCCGATAAAACTTTTCATCGAGGTAGTACTGATTATTTTGCTACCGGACGCCATGAAGATATTGGTGCCTTTGATTCGCCCAAATTTGTCGGTGTGCCATTAGGTACAGTACTAGCCGTTAGTAAAGACAGTCTCGATATCGCTACGACTGAAACGATGAGCAATGGTGACGGTATAAACTTTATGCGTAAGCGCGACGTGGTGGGTTTACAAGCCAATACGGTTCAAGTACTCAAGCAAACGGGTGATGAAACCATTTATCGCGTGGTACCTAATGAGCCCAGTATTTTAGTCGGTTTAAAGGTTGGCACAGAAGTCAGCCGTAATCGTGATCATGCGTGGGAGTTAGCGCTTTTAAAATCCTCGGCTGAACGCAAAATCGATGTGTGGGTAAACCTGACAGAAGTACCTAATGGCTTAACTTTAACACTTACCGATGCCGATGGGATAAGTGCAACCGCTACTTTAAACCAAGTACTGGAGCCTGCTCGTGATGCTAATAAAACGTGGAGTACTTTGCGGGATAATTTAGCTAAGTTGGGCAATACGATTTTTAATCCACAAGAGATTCAATTAAATCTATCCCAAGCGTGGTTTATACCGACCTCTACCTTAAATGCTTTAAGGCGAGATGCTGTCGAACAGTTAGAAAAAGCTCGGCAAGCAACTTGGGTTCGCCCTCAACGCAAAGCTGCTATCGAGCCACCTGTTACTTACCCTGAAAAAACAATCAGCTATTTAGCTAATGTTTATAACTCACTAGCCTGGCAGTTTTATAAAAAACATGGGGTCGAAGTCATTGAAGCTGCGTATGAAGCTCATGAGGAAGCGGGCGAGGTCAGTTTAATGATTACCAAACACTGTTTGCGTTTTTCTTTTAACTTATGTCCCAAGCAAGCCAAAGGTGTCCAAGGCGTAATGGGGCAGGTGCGGGCTGATCCTATGACTTTAAAATCTGGCAATGAAACCTACACCTTAAAATTTGAATGTCGCCCTTGTGAAATGCATGTGATGGGTAAGATGAAAAAGTCTATTTTGAAGTCTGCTCCCCCGAGTGATGTCCCCTATACGGCTTCTATTCAATTTTTTAAACAGCGTCCTCTAAGTTAAGGTACTGCTAGTTAGGTAGTTAAGCGTTAATATCCGTTTGTCATCAGAATCAGGTCGTACAACAAATTTGCGTACTCGTTTTTAGCCTAATCCGGTCACACTGTGCTCATACCGATCAGTTATCGATTAATACAACTGATCGGCTAAGAGCCATTAGGCTGATTTTTAGGATTTCATCTTAAATAAGGACGTTTACAATGAGTACAGTATATTCAAGTTTTCCACAATTAGGTTTTAGTACTAACGGCTTAGGCACCTCCGCTTCTGTATCGCCTTATGGCTTTGGCGGTAGTATGGGTAATGGTGGTGTAGGCATTTTCCCTGCGGGGGGGTACGGTACTGGTATCGTTATCGGTGGTAACCAAGGATCTAGTGGCACTAACAATGCAGCACTGCAATCTATTCTTGGCAATATCATGAGTGTGATTAATAGCAGTAACCAACTCATCTCTTCTACTCCATTAACGGGAAGTACTTCTACAGGTCTGACTAGTACAACGAGTACTAGTGGTTCCAATAGCCTATTAGGAATGCCAAAAGGTCAGGGTATTTTAGCTCAGTTGTTGGGTCCTATTGGTGGTACTAGCAGCCGCATGTTTGGTGACATTCCTATTCTAGGTGATTTATTAAACTTCACTTCTCCCGTAGCACTGGATCTTAATGGCGATGGTAAAATCAATGTAACCGGTAGTTCTACTGCAAAAGATTCTGCTCGTACTGAGGTAGGTCATACGGTTGAAATGGATCTAACAGGCTCAGGTGTCAAACAACAAGTAGAATGGTTAGATGGCAGTGGCGACGCTATGTTGGTAGATAATCGTGACGGCCAAGCTGTACGCCAAGGTGTTGATGGTAATCGTTTATTCGGTGACCAAGGTGGCGTTTATAATAATGGTTATGAAAAATTAGCTAAATTAGATGCTAACCAAGATGGTCAATTAACTGGCGCTGAGTTATCTGGCTTACAAGCGTGGATGGATAATGGCGATGGTAAAGTTG
>JBDKGX010000168.1:0-4484 GCA_039797965.1 Pseudomonadota bacterium | reverse complement strand
AAGTTCTTTTTCCATATCTTTGGCTTGAACATTAGCGGGTGGCGTTTGGGAGTAATGTGTTTTACCGCTGGAGTCAGTCCATTTGTAAATATCGGCTGAAGCTGTAAATGCTGTAGTACTTAATAGCGCTGCAATCAGGGGAATAATGAGCTGTTTCATAGTAGGTTATTCTAATTGTTAATAAGTAATACTAATCATTGAGCTTAGTATGGCATAAATTCACTTATAAATAATCGACTACTTGTCGGATTTATGACAAACGCTGGTTTAATTCTTCAATAAAAAACCGGAATCGAGCTGCATTGGGATTGTCTTTCCATAAGTACAATAAGTACTCATTGGTCTGAGCGTGTCGGAAAATTACCAAGTTTGTGGTGTAAAGAAAAAAGCGCTGTAAAGGGAGTAACATCCCTACCAAAAATATAGCCGCCAAAATATACAATAAACCGACTTGTGTCTGAGCACCGGCTATCACACAACCCAAAGCACAGGTAAATAATATAATGCTATTCAATAGCCAACGTGTGGAAAACGATTGGGCATAAGTGGGATTAGCTTGCAACATAGCTAAGGGAATACGGGTTTCAGCCTTATGCAATAATGATGACTCGCTGATGGCGACATACTGGTCAGAGAGGGTAATAGTACGTTTACCAAATAGCCAATGGCGCTGATTGATCTGAAGTGGGGAGTCAGGTTGCATTGCATTATCATCATTAGTATAGAACTCGATTAAGTATGGACAGGAGCTAGCTAGACTGCCAATACAAACCGATAACCTGTGATAGCTGGTTTCGTGAGTGGTTTATAAATAGTCACTACAACTAGTTTTGAATCCGCCTAAGCCCCTTTGTTATGATGTATCACAGTTTAATCAGGGGTATTTATTCATATGGATTCGATTCTGACGCGCATTGCTAGTGAATTAGCCGTCAAACCTCAACAGGTACAAGCCACTGTAGAATTATTAGATGAAGGTTCCACGGTTCCATTCATTGCGCGTTACCGCAAAGAGCGTACAGGCGGATTAGATGACACCCAACTGCGTTATTTAGAAACTCGTCTATTGAGTTTGCGCGAATTAGAAAAACGTCGTGAAACCGTGCTTAACTCCATTCGTGAACAAGGCAAACTCACCACCGAATTAGAAGCTCAAATTAATCAAGCGGATACTCGTACAGTACTTGAAGATTTATATTTACCTTACAAGCCTAAGCGCCGCACCAAAGCTCAAATAGCGCGAGAAGCAGGGATAGCGCCTTTAGCTGAAGCCCTTTTAACCAATCCAACACTTGATCCTATAATTGAGGCAGCTAAGTACTTAAACCCTGAATTAGAGTTTAGTGAAGCTAAAGCCGTGCTTGAAGGGGCACGTCAGATCATTATGGAAAATATGGCAGAAGATGCCGCCACGGTAGGGGATCTACGCGAGTACTTATGGGAGCAGGGTGTACTGAGTTCTAAAGTAGTCGTCGGTAAAGAACTCGAAGGTGCGAAATTTGCTGATTACTTTGCTTATCAAGAGCTACTCCATAAAATCCCCTCACATCGTTATTTAGCCTTATTGCGGGGGCGTAATGAAGGCATATTGGACTTAACTTTAGATATTCCCGTACCAGAAGGACAAACGCATCCTTGCGAAGTTAAACTAGCTAAAGCATTCGGCATCCAAGATAAAAGTCGTAATGCGGATAAATGGCTACTGGATACCGTGCGGATGACTTGGAAAGTAAAACTGCATAGTCGCCTTGAATTAGATTTAAAAAATCAACAACAAGAGCAAGCTGATAAAGAAGCCATTCGAGTATTTGGTGCAAATTTAAAAGATTTACTATTAGCTGCTCCGGCTGGGGCTAGAGTTACGATGGGGTTAGACCCTGGTTTACGTACAGGGGTAAAAGTAGCGGTGGTGGATAACACGGGTAAAGTACTCGAAACTGCTACGATTTATCCACATGTGCCCCATAAAAAATGGAACGAATCACTGGCTCAGTTAGCCGTCATGGCAAAACGGCACGAGGTGAGCTTAATCAGTATTGGTAATGGCACCGCCTCGCGTGAAACCGATCAATTAGCCGGTGAACTTATTAAAAAATACCCCGACTTGGGTTTAACCAAAATTGTAGTATCAGAGGCGGGGGCTTCTGTTTACTCTGCTTCAGAGTTAGCGGCAAAAGAGTTTCCGGATTTAGATGTCAGTTTGCGCGGTGCGGTATCGATTGCTCGTCGTTTACAAGACCCATTGGCTGAGCTGGTAAAAATTGACCCCAAGTCAATCGGTGTAGGGCAGTACCAACACGATGTGAATCAAACGGAGCTCATGCAAGCACTGAATGCGGTGGTAGAAGATTGTGTAAATGCGGTAGGTGTTGATGTCAATATGGCCTCGGCGCCGTTACTCGCACGGATTTCAGGTTTAAATAACACGTTGGCTGAAAATATTGTGGCATTTCGTCAGGAGCATGGACAGTTTCGGAATCGCGAGCAATTGAAAAAAGTACCACGTTTGGGTGCAAAAACCTTTGAGCAAGCCGCGGGGTTTTTACGTATTCGTGACAGTGATTATCCATTGGATGCCTCAGCAGTACATCCTGAAGCCTATTCATTAGTAGAAAAAATGGCTAAGGGCAGTGGTATTGCGACTCAGCAATTAGTGGGTAATGCAGAGCTAGTAGCAAAACTTAAACCAGCGGATTATGTAACAGAACAGTTTGGCTTACCCACGCTAAAAGATATTTTGGCGGAGTTAGAAAAGCCTGGACGTGATCCTCGCCCTGCGTTTGTGAGTGCAACTTTCCGTGAGGGTGTGGATAGTATTGAAGACCTACAGGTTGGTATGCTGTTAGAGGGGGTTGTGACTAATGTGGCGAATTTTGGTGCTTTCGTTGATATTGGTGTACATCAAGATGGATTAGTACACATTTCGCAATTGACCGATAAGTTTGTCAAAGACCCTCGTGAAGTGGTACGCACAGGCGACGTAGTCAAAGTACGAGTAGAGGAAGTGGATGTAGCACGCAAACGGATTGCTTTAACAATGCGTTTACAAGCCGCTAATCAAAGTACTCCCGCTAAGCCAGCTCTCCCCAGAGCTCATTCAGCAGTAAGTACTCCAAAGCCTAAAGCAGACTCTAAAGTGACTCTGGGCAATTCAGCTATGGCGGCAGCGTTTGCCAAGGCTAAAAAGTAATCGAGGTAAGCGAAATGCAAATTCGGTGGAGAGCTATTATGAAGTACTGGTTTATAACGTTATTAAGTACCTTATTATTATCCTGTGCCCCTCAATATGAAACACGTTATGAGTTAATTCCACCGAAAAATGTAAGTGCATTACAGTGCCTAAAGCCGTGTGAGGCGAAATTACAGCAGTGTAATATGAGTTGTACGCAACGTTTTGACGCCTGTAGTGTTAAAGCGGCTCAGCAGGCACAATTAGAGTTACCGAAACGTATGCAAGAGTATGAAGTCGCTTTGGCAGTATGGCGCGAGCGTTATAATCATTATCTGCAAGATAAAATGCATTATGACATGCGTCGTGATCAAGCTCGCGCTATGCGAGAATTGTGTCTAAGTACTCAATCCGATCCCAAGGCTTGTCCACATACACCTCATATGGCTTGGTCAGATCGTCCAATAGAGCCTGAAAATAAGCCGGAGCCCCCCACTTTGGCGAGTTTAACTAACACTATTCGTGAAGCCACTTGTCAACGCAATTGTCAATGTGATGATCAATATCGTAGTTGTTATAGCAGTTGCGGCGGTGGTGTAAAGCCGCATCAAATCTGTGTCAAAAATTGTAACTAAATCAGAAGAACGGAACCCCTGTATGAATAAACTGGTGATTGTCTCTGCTATTGTCGGTGTGCTAGGTGCATCGTGGGCAGGCAGTACTTGGTATGTAGGTCAACAAACCGAACAGCAACTAAAATCACAAATCGAACAAGCTAATCAAGCTATCGCTCAAACCCCTCAATTAGAAGGCGTGAAACTAGCGTTAGTGGATTATCAAAAATCTTTTATGGATGCGAGTGGTAAGGTTAAGGTGTCTCTTCCTAAAACCTTAGGTGAAAATACTCCCGAATCTATTGATTTATTGTTAACGATTCAGCATGGCCCTATCTTACTGACTAGTAGTAGCCCTAAAGTTGCTATGTCAGCTATTCAAAGTCGTTTGGATCTCTCCACCTTGAATGCTGATATTCAAAAACAGTTAAAGGCTTTATTTAATAATAAAGACCCTTTAACGATCGATACTCAGTTGAATTTTGGTAATAGTGCTGATTATACCATGGTAGTTAATCCTTTAAGTTATGAGGATGACAATAAAACAGGTGCTATTAATTTTTCAGGACTTAATTTAACTGGAAGTACTGCTCTAAGTACGGATAAAGAACGCCAAATTTATGAAGGCCCTATCAATGGTAAGATTGGCAAATTAGAAGTTAAAATAGGTGAAGATTTATTAGTCTTGTTGCCGGAATCGG
>JBDKGX010000167.1:0-4607 GCA_039797965.1 Pseudomonadota bacterium | reverse complement strand
TAATGAAGCTGATGGCGAATTAGATGAGCTTGCCCTTGATGAGGCAGTCAGAGCACAAATTGTGGTGTATGTGACTGATTCTGACTTAAGTCGTACCCAATTTACGGACATTAAAACCCTCTACCAATTTAATAAACCTACCCTCATCGCTGTCAATAAAAGCGACCAATATACCAAAGAAGAACAAGATCAAATTCGCGATCAAATTGAATCCCGCTTTGATCATCAAGGTCCCAAAGTTGTGTTTGTGCAATCGGGCGGACAAGAAGAGGTAGTCCGTGTTAGTCCTGATGGACATGAGGAAACCTTCACTCGCCCTCGTAAAGTCAAAGTAGATGCCCTTTCTAAAGCTATTCAGGCGATTATTGATGACCGTGAAGAGCTGTTGGGTGAGCTACGTGACTCCAGCGTGTTTAGCTTAGTGAAGCAAAAAATTGATGACACTAAACGCGCTCACCGCTTGGAACAAGGGAAAAAAATCGTCACCACGAGTACTCGTAATGCGGTCATTGGTGCCATGGCAGCAATGGCACCGGGGACGGATATTGTCATTCAAGGTATTATTGGAACAAAAATGGTACAAGATTTATGCAAGCTCTATGATAGTCCCGTGAGCCAATTAGATCTTGACCAGTTTTTAGACTTTAGCCAAAACCAAGTGAAAAAAACCTTACCCTTGATTTTGGCAGTGATCGGTAATGGTCTTAAAGCCTTTCCGGGTCTGGGAACGGTTGCAGGGGGTTTAGTCCATGCCGTGGCTTATGGTTTAATATTTGATGCATTGGGCAATGCCGTTTTACACACTTTAGAACAGCGGGGCGAATTAAAAGCTAAACCTGCTGCTGACAAATTTAGGGAGATGTTGAGTGGAAATCTGGAAGAACGTACAAAAACATTTGCCAGATTGGTTATCGACCATTACAAATCAGATTCCGGGTCTAAACAAACCGCCAACGACGATACCCAACGAAGCTGAAACACCTGAGCCGATAGCCGATCCCAGAATGGCACCCACACCGGAGCCATCCAAAACGGGCGAACAGCATGTCAAAATGGCGGCGGACAGCTTACGTAAGCTGTTTGAGGATAATATTCCCACCAGTGTGCGCCATGCTCTAAAAGATGATTATGAGCAAGTTCAATCTATGTTAGAAAAGCTTGAGCATGGTCATGTGCATATTGCCGTTTTTGGACGGGTCAGTGTGGGTAAATCGTCTTTACTCAATGCACTATTGGGTAAAAATGTATTTAGTACTAGCGTGCTACATGGTGAAACCAAGCAAGCTTCCATGAATGAATGGAGCGAGTACTCTGATCACGGTATTTATCTCATTGATACACCGGGTATTAATGAAATCAATGGTGAAGAACGTGAACGGCTTGCCTTTGAAGTATCACGCCGCGCTGATTTACTACTCTTTGTGATTGATAGCGACATTACTGAAGTTGAATTTGAAGCCCTTAAACAAGTCGCTCAAGTACACCGCCCTATCATTTTAGTGGTCAATAAGGCGGATCGTTACACTGAAGCGGAGCGCAAACAATTACGTGCGATTTTACGCACTCGCACTCAAGGCATTATAGCACCTGAAAATATTGTCTTTACGGTATCCCAAGCCCGCAATCAAACAGTGATTACCGTTGATGATAATGGCGAAGAGCAAGAAAGTGTAAGAGTACGCCCGATTGATGTTAGCGCTTTAAAAACACGGTTATGGGATATTGTTGAGGCGGATGGTAAAACCTTATCGGCGCTCAACGCCTCTTTATTTGCCAGTGATTTAAGCCAAGAAGTCTCCGAGCGAATTCTGCAAGTCAAACGCGAGGTGGGTGCTAAAACTATTAATATGTACTGTGCTGCCAAAGGGATTGCCGTTGGCTTAAACCCTGTCCCAGTCGCTGACTTAGTGGCGGCACTCGCTATTGATGCCACGATGATTGTGCATTTGTCTAAGATTTACGGCTTGCCTATGTCAGTCAGTGAGTCTAAACAACTCATTACGGTGATTTTGACGCATTTGAGTCTATTAATGGGGGCTACTTGGGCAGTCAATATTTTGTCGTCGGCTTTAAAGGTTACCAGTGTAGGCTTCTCAACGGTACTCACTGCCGCGACTCAAGGTGCCTTGGCTTGGTATAGTACTTTAGTCATTGGGCGGGTGGCAGAACGTTGGCTTGCAAATGGTAAATCATGGGGCGAAGCGGGACCCAAATTCGTAGTACAACAAATCCTTGATAGTCTTGACCGTGACTCGGTA
Organism: Pseudomonadota bacterium; assembly: GCA_039797965.1. Taxonomy (GTDB): domain Bacteria; phylum Pseudomonadota; class Gammaproteobacteria; order Thiotrichales; family Thiotrichaceae; genus Thiofilum. The sequence goes on along the minus strand of JBDKGX010000167.1, from coordinate 2,349 downwards.
ATGTCCGAAGCTCGTGAAGAGATTTTATCGTACATTCGCACTAAAAAGGATAAGTAATGCCTCACTCGGTACGGCGTTGGATAGTGATTGCAGTGGTCATTTGCGCTGCAATCTATCAGTACTTTTTCAATCAAGGTCATCAAAACAGCGTGCCACCGCCCAGCACACCTGCTCAAAGTACTCCCGTCTCTAGCCATGAACAACAAGCAGCTATTGCCAAAATCCAACAGGCTATTCGTGAACAAAACACCGAAGCTAAACTTTGGCTCACGTTGACGGGTCAAGTCATCAAAGTACTCCCTGATGACCGTGACGGTGACAGACATCAACGTTTGCTAATTGAAATTGCTCCCAAAACGACTTTACTGGTGGCTCACAATATTGATGTGGCTAAACGAGTTCCTACTAAACAGGGGGATAGAATTACCCTACACGGCGAATATGTGTGGAATGACAAGGGTGGCGTTATCCACTGGACACATCACGATCCCAAAGGGCGTAATCAAGGGGGCTGGATTGACTACCAAGGTCTACGCTATCAATAACCATTAGCTCTCAAGTACTTAATAGCCCCCCATTAAGTACTTGCTTCTCTCTAAACACTTCCCCTTATCTAATAATTAGCACCACTAATTCAGCCCTAATCACATTAACCGCTGACCTTATCTATGCTCTTGCTACGTTTTAACTCACTTAAGATTCACTTCAGACAAGTCTGTTAAAAGTTGCTCAGTATTTTTTTTGGTCAAGGATAATGGTAATGATATCAACCACTACAAATCGTTACAGCACGTTATCCATTAGTATGCACTGGATAATGGTGTTATTGATGGCGGCTGTTTATTTATGTATTGAATTACGAGTCATTTACCCTAAGGGTACTGATCCTCGTGAAGCCTTAAAAATGTGGCACTTCATGTTAGGTCTAGCTGTATTTGGTTTAGTATGGATTCGTTTAATAGGGCGTTTAATTAGCCCCGCTCCTACTATTCTGCCACCACCGCCTAAATGGGATGTTATGATCTCCAAAATTGCTCATTTAGCTTTATATGCTTTTATGCTGGGTATGCCTATTTTGGGTTGGTTAGTATTGAGTGCGGCTGGCAAACCTATTCCCTTTTTTGGACTAGAGTTACCTGCTTTAATCGCTCCTAATGAAGAGCTAGCCAAAGAGCTTAAAGAACTGCATGAAACAGTCGGTACTTTAGGTTATTGGTTAATTGGGTTACATGCAGTAGCCGCTTTATTTCATCATTATGTATTAAAAGATAATACGTTACTGAGTATGCTACCTAAGCGCTCATAACTATAAAACTACTTATGAGGGCTCGAGTACTTTTGTTTATAACTTATTTAATACTCAACAAAAGTACTCGACTTCAATTAATGACCCTCAGCATCTAAAAGCCACGCCTTTTCAAACTCAACTAAATAATCTTTACCCGAGGCTTTTAAGTACTTGCGGACTAAATCACATTCAGCATTATATTTAGTTAAACCAATTTGACCACGCATTAGTTGAAAACGTAAATAAACCAACCAGGTATTTAATACATCTGTTTCACAATAATGGCGAATATCTGCAATATTGCCGGCCTGATAAGCATCCCATACTTTAGAACCATCCATTCCCATTTTGCCGGGGAAACCCATGAGCGTGGATAACTCATCTAAAGGCGCATTAGCTCGTCCAGTATAAAGGGCTAATAAATCCATTAAATCGGTATGACGCAAATGATAGCGGCTAATATAATTATTATATTTAAAGCTAGTATCTTCCTCACCCAACTCCCAATAACGCGGCGCACTAATCTTATGAATCATTGCGCGATAATGTAAAACGGGCAGATCAAAGCCACCACCATTCCATGACACTAATGTCGGTGAGTACTTTTCAATCCCATCAAAAAAGCGTTGAATCAGCTCTTTTTCACTGGCTTGCTCATCACCTAATGACCACACTTTAAACTCATCATTGCGACCTCGAAACGTCACTGAAATGGCGACAATACGCTGTAAATGATGCGGTAAAAACTCTGTCCCTGCTTTTTGAAAGCGCAAATGAGACATGGCTTTCGCAATGCCATCCGCATCCAAATCCCCTAATTCATAAATCCGCCGACCGCCTTCAATATCAGGAATAGTTTCAATATCAAATACTAATGTGTTCATGATTGTCCTTTATGCAGGAAATACGCCAGTGGAAATGTAGCGATCACCGCGATCACAGATAATGACCACTATCGTAGCATGTTGCACGGTCTCAGACAGTCTAAGAGCTGCGGCCACCGCGCCTCCTGATGACACACCACAGAAAATCCCTTCTTCGGTGGCTAAACGCCGCATCAT
>JBDKGX010000166.1:0-4615 GCA_039797965.1 Pseudomonadota bacterium | reverse complement strand
TGTCCATAACGCATTGGCTTTATTAATGACTTCCCATTCATTAGTAAGTTTACCTTCGTCATCCGCCTTGCGCATTTTAACGGGGAACGGAATATGGTCAGAATAGCGCGTGATAATAGAGCGTAAACGCCAGCTATTCGCAAACTCTTTTTCATCCGCTTTGAGATGTAAAACGATTTCAGTGCCACGGGTAGGCTTAGTGACTGGCTCAAGGGTATAGCCCGATTGAGCATCGGATTCCCAGCGTGTAGCACTGTCAGCCGCTTCGCCTGCACGGCGCGTAGTGAGGGTAACTTTATCCGCTACAATGAAGGAAGAATAAAAACCGACCCCAAACTGACCAATCAGGTGCGCATCTTTTTGCTGATCGCCAGAGAGTTTTTGTAAAAATTCTTTAGTACCGGAACGGGCAATAGTTCCGATGTTTTTTACGACTTCCTCGCGGCTCATACCGATACCATTATCACGAATAGTCACGGTATTAGCGGCTTCGTCGTACTCCACTTCTATATGGAGTTCGCTATCGCCTTCATAGAGCGCGTCATTGCCAATCCCTTCAAAGCGCAGTTTATCGCAAGCATCCGCCGCATTGGAGATGAGTTCGCGTAGGAAAATCTCCTTATTGGAGTACAGCGAGTGAATCATGAGATGTAGGAGCTGGTTCACTTCCGTTTGGAATTGCAAATTTTCTTTTTGCGCTGTGTCAGTCATATAAGGTTATCCTCTACCTAGGTTCAAAATCATTGCAAACCAAGATGGGGAGGGGAGGCAGGATTTTCAAGTCTTGGTTATACTGCATCACAAAATTTTCAGGGTTAGCGATAGAGTACTCAGCACTTTTAAGTGCAACAGTACTCCTATAAAACGAAAGGATAATGACAGAATGACGTGGCAAGAGGTGGCAATTTACTTAGCACTAGGTGCTTTTGTAGGTGTTGTGGCAGGGCTATTTGGGGTAGGGGGCGGTGGTGTCATGGTGCCTGCTTTTACCTCGCTATTTGCGATGCAACAGTTTTCGGGAGAGCACCTAGTGCATATGGCATTGGCAACGTCAATGGCAGCTATTATCCCCACCTCGATTGCTAGCCTTAGAGCACATCACGCTCATGGCGCAGTACTGTGGTCACTGGTATGGAAAATTACGCCCAGCATTTTAATCGGTACGTTTGTGGCTACGTTTGTGGCTTCAAAACTGGAGGCTTTGCCCCTAGCGATTTTCTTTACGATTTTTATGGCTTATGTGTCGTTACAAATGTGGCTAAATATCAAGCCAAAACCGTCCCGCCAATTGCCCAGTACTTTAGGGACTTCATTAGTGGGTATGGGGATTGGTGCGGTATCGGCTTTGGTGGCGATTGGGGGCGGGTCTTTGTCAGTGCCCTTTATGACTTATTGTAATGTCAAAATCCAAAATGCGATTGGCACATCAGCGGCGATAGGTTTGCCCATAGCGATTTCAGGTACTTTGGGTTATTTAATCAGTGGCTGGAATGTGCAAGGTCTGCCGCCTTATACGGTAGGGTATATTTATGTGCCAGCGGTAGTATTAGTTTCAAGTGTGAGCTTTTTTACTGCACCAATAGGGGCAAAACTAGCGCATAGTTTACCCGTAGCTACGCTAAAAAAAGCCTTTGCGGTCGTGATGTTTTCATTGAGTTTGAAAATGCTTTATACGGTTTTAACTCGTTAAATTAAATGAGAGGGGTATAACTAGCTATGACGCAACAACACTCCACGACTTTGTATGTCGGCATTGATGGCGGAGGGAGTACTTGTCGAGCACGCGTGGCAGATAGTACTGGGAAAGTACTAGGCGAAGGCGTCGCAGGGTCTGCCAATATTCGTTTAGGGTTAGAGCGCTCTATGACTGAAATTCAGCGTTGTGTGCAATTAGCTTTAACTCAAGCGGGGTTGAGTCACGTACCCCTCAAGCAGTTGAAAGCAGGAGTGGGTTTAGCTGGACTGGTATTACAAACCGATCATCACAGTGCTCAACCTTTAAAGGATTTGTTTGCTGACTGTGAATTAACTAATGACGCTTATATTGCTTGTTTAGGCGCTCACCACGGGCAAGAGGGCGGTATTTTAATTTTGGGTACAGGGTCTTGTGCTCAAATAATTAGCCCACAGGAAAGTCGTACTTTCGGAGGTTGGGGACTTACTTTAGCGGATCAGGCTAGTGGTTCTTGGCTAGGGCGTGAAGCTATTCGGCTCGCATTGTTAGCGACAGAGTACATGATTCCACATTCTGAGTTGACTCAATATATTAGTCAGCAGTTTGATCATGAGCCTGAGGCGTTTTTAACATGGAGTTTATCGGCTAAACCTGCTGATTTTGCGCGATATGCACCTAGTATTTTTCAATATGCACAGGAGCACGACACTTATGCTAAGCAGCTTTTACAGACTGCTTGTGAAGATGTGGTGCGTTATATAAGGGTCTTAGAACGTTATCAAACGGGGCATATTGCTTTATTAGGTGGGTTAGCTGATCTTTATAGCGCTTATTTACCTATTGATATTCAAGTACTTCTTTCTAAGCCCAAAGGTAATGCTCTTGATGGAGCGCTGCTGATGGCTCGACGTTTGGGCTAATCTTGGAGTTCACTATGGCTATTCAGCAAGGATAAGCCTTATGCAAAACTACTCATCTATTATGTACAAAGAAGCGATGCAGGCTTCTGAGCGTATGAAAATTCAACTGACTGAGCTGCGTCAACCTATACAAAAATTAGCTCAGCATTTAAGAGCGAATCCCCCGCGTCTTGTGGTGACCTGTGGGCGAGGTAGTTCTGATCATGCAGGGGTTTATATTCGTTATCTGATGGGTTTGGCGACCCATCTACCCACCACTTCTGCCACGCCTTCTACTTTATCGATTTATGGTGCAGAAACTAAGTTACAAGATAGTTTAGTCATTTTGATTTCACAATCGGGTCAAAGCCCTGATCTAGTGAATTATGCTAAAATGGCTAAAGCCAATGGAGCATATACAGTAGGATTAATTAATCGTTATGAAGACGCTCCTTTATCTGAGTACTGTGACGTGGTATTGCCGTTACACGCAGGCGCTGAGCGTGCAGTGGCTGCTACCAAATCTTATTTATGTACTTTATTCGCAGGGCTGCAATTAGTAGCGGCTTGGTCTCAAGATAGTGACTTACAAGTTGCAATTGAACGCTTACCGAGCGATCTAAATAAAGCGGTAGCTTTAGATTGGTCACCTGCTATTAGCAGCCTTACGGACGCCCGTAGTATGTTGGTGTTAGGGAGAGGCGCTGGTTTGGGTATTGCTAATGAATTAGCTTTAAAATTTAAAGAAACCTGTGCTTTACATGCCGAGGCATTTAGTGCGGCGGAGGTATTACATGGTCCACTGGCTATGATTCGCTCAGGGTTTCCGGTATTAGTCTTTGACCAACAGGATGAATCAAGCTCTAGCATTCGTACTACGGTAGAACGCTTAGTAGCAGCCGGAGCGGAAGTACTTTATGCCGGTGTTAATCCACCTAGTGGCGCTAAAGTACTGCCCGTTTTAGAAGGTTTGCACCCTTGGTGTGAGTTAGTAACACAAATTCAGACGGCTTATTTAATGGTAGCTCAGTTATCTCCCCAACGTGGTTACAATCCAGATGCGCCGCAACATATTGCTAAGGTTACCAAAACATTATGAGCCATTTTGCTTTAATCAATTTTAAGTACTTTGATGCTTATGACCAGCTTTGTACTGATGGTGCTTTAATCATTGCTCAGGGTCACGTTGAACAATGGCTAAGTCCCACCGCTATCCCTAGTAATTTACCGATAGTGAATGCTCAAGGATTATTGCTAGCGGCGGGGCTGATTGATACTCAGGTCAATGGTGGCGGTGGGGTGATGTTTAATAATGACCCTAGTGTTAGTACTTTAGATCAAATGCGGCGCGGACATTGGACAGGTGGAACAACTGCGATGCTGCCTACGTTGATTACTGATGACCATGCTGTGATGGTGAAAGCAGTAGAGGCAGTGGCTGAGGCAATGGATACGTTGCCAGAGATTATAGGCATTCACTTAGAAGGGCCGCATTTAAGTGTGGCTAAAAAAGGGGTGCATGATAGTCAAAAAATTCGTCCTTTTGATGACTTAACACGTGACTTATTAGGTCGTTTACCGGCTCAACGCTATTTAATAACAATAGCACCTGAGCAAGTACCTGTAGATACGATCAGGCAATTGACAGCGCTGGGGATTCGAGTCAGTGCGGGGCATACGGCGGCTACCTATGAACAAACTAAAGCGGCTTTAGCTGAGGGGTTATGTTGTTTTACCCATTTATATAATGCCATGTTACCTATGACAGGGCGGGAGCCGGGTACGGTGGGCGCGGCGTTAGAGGATACTAACAGTTATTGTGGAATTATTATTGATGGCTATCACTTGCATCCTACAACAGCCAAATTAGCCATTGCTCAAAAAGCGCAAGGCAAAATGGTATTAGTAACCGATGCCATGGCGACAGTAGGCAGTGAAAGTACTAGTTTTGAGCTTTACGGCGAAACTATTTATGCCATTAATGGGCGTTGTGCTAAGGAGGACGGTACTTTAGCAGGTTCGGCATTGGATATGATGAGTG
>JBDKGX010000165.1:0-4648 GCA_039797965.1 Pseudomonadota bacterium | reverse complement strand
CCATGATATCTGGGTGAGTGACTTGACTACTCAAAAGACTCACTTATTGGCAAAGCTGAGCTCAGAGAGTATTGATGGTATTAATAAACCTCAATGGTTTAACTTCGCTGGGAATCTATACTTTTTTAATGTTGCAGGCAGAATGCAACCTAATCACTTGTGGGTAACAGATGGTACTAAAGCAGGTACTCAGCAAATTCTGCACGTGAAAGATGGGAGCTGCGAATGGAGTGATTACCTAAGCTGGAACAATGCTCCCAGCTATTATCATCAATTGGGTCAAAATATTGTATTTGCTAGTTACAAACAAAAAAGTACTGATTGTATTATGCAATTATGGGGGTTATCTGCTGCAAAGCCTACACATCCTATACTACTAGGCGAGTTTGATGAGGTCATACTTTTAAATCCTGCACCTAATACCAAACTAAACTATTTGCAATTTCTAAGTGGTAACAATCGCTGGCAAACGGATGGCACTCAATCAGGTACCTACATCATTGACAAAGAGCCATTACGAGCTGATTGGCAAAAAGAGGAATGGATTGCGCCTTATGGTCACCAGTTACCTGTATTAGCTATAACAAATCAACAAGAGGGTTGGTTAATGCCAGATAATGATCAGACTGCATCTGGCACAGAATTATGGTGGGTCTCCCCTAATCCCAAAGCTAGTTATTTGTTGAAAGATATTAATACCCTACCGGCTAGTGTTGAGGGCTTAAAAAATCTTTATAGAAAAGGGACAGATTGGTATTTTGAGATCGATAAACAGGAATGGATGATTAAAGCAGACGGTGAAAAATTGGGAAGCCCTCAATTAGTAGCAACTTTACCCTCAAATATAGCCAGTACTCATAATGAAACTGAAATCGCCATAATAGAAAACTCAGACCATCTAGCGCCACCCATTACCAAAGACAAAGACTACTCCGAAATTAAAAAGGAAATATCATTAGGCTTTATTTATGATGGGTTACTAACAAAAAACAGTAAAAATCAATCAGAACAAAGAATACAGTTTATCTGGTGGCAACCGAAGCCAAACAGTAATAGACAATTAATTTATACAAAATCGACTGAAAAATACTTCATTTCAGACATCACATCCACACAATATGATATTTATGCCTTGGGTGAGTCTAAACTAGATTCCAAAAAAGAGTTATTACGATTTGATCCAAAAAATCAACGATTCACTCCAGTCAACAATTTTTCGGCAACTCCAGATTCAAAATACCAACCCTATAGTATAAAATCCATCAGCAATGGCATTTTTATTAATGGTACTGATAATAGCAAAGACTCAAATATAAATGAAAGCTCAAAACTATGGTTTATTAATGACAAAAATCAGCAGCTAACCTTACTTAAACAGGGTAGTACTAATGAAAAAATTAATATAATGACGCTTAAGCTGGATAAAAACACATGCTATTTTGATTTAGCTCATAAGGATGGCATACAAGAACCCATTGAGTTATGGATGAGTCAAGGTACACCAGAAACAACACATTTAATGAAAAAAGGTGTGGGTTTTGCTTATCCCTAATCTACTTAAAATAGCTTGTCACTTTTAGAAAAAATCAGTAATTAGTCTCGATGCTGAATCAACCAACAGGCATGAATTTTAGGATTGCGCTCGAAGTCAATGGGTAGCGATTTTTGATGATAATCGGTCACTTGATAGCGTTCGCTAATAATCGGATCGAGTTTAAAGCGACGGAAGTTATTGGAGAATACTAAAGTACCCTTGGGATTAAGTACTTGCATGGCTTGATTAATCAACCACACCTGATCCCGCTGTACATCAAAATCCGCTCGCATGCGCTTAGAGTTACTAAAGGTGGGCGGGTCTAGAAAAATAATATCGTAACGATGCGGGCAAACGGGAAGCCACTCGGTCACATCATCTTGGATAAAACGGTAGTGTTCGATAGGTAGTTTATTGATGCGGAAATTTTCCTCTGCCCAATCTAAATAGGTCGCGGACATATCCACACTATCCACCCGTGCCGCGCCTCCTAAAGCTGCATGCACACTTACCGCACCCGTGTAGCAAAAGAGATTGAGTACTCGTTTGTCTTTAGCATTTTGCTGCATCCATGAGCGCATCGGACGATGATCTAGGAATAAACCTGTATCTAAATAATCCACTAAATTGACGCGAAATTTTGCACCGTTTTCATGTACCAGTAGCGACTGCCCTGCACTACCTAAACGTTGATATTGTTCTAAACCTTTTTGCGGGCGGCGTTGCTTTAAGACAATGCGTTCTGCGGGTATGCCCAGTACTTCGGGCAAGGTATTAATGGCTAGCTGTAAGCGATGCTCAGCCACTTCGGGTTCGATGGTGCTAGGGGCTGCATATTCTTGCACATGCAGCCACTCGCCATAACGGTCAATTGCAATCGCATATTCGGGTATATCCGCATCGTACACACGATAGGCATTGGTTTGCCCTGATTTGATAAACGCTTTGAGCTTACGTAAGTTTTTTTGTAAGCGATTGGCTAAATCAGGCGCAATCTCCAAAGTACTCGGTGTTAATGCAGTATCCGTCATAACTATTAAATGCCTTGAACTAATTCGTCGGGTAAGCCTAATGCTTTTTGGAGCTGACTTAAATAGGCTTTTTCGGCTTCATTAGCCTCGCCTGCTACCACTTTAGACACTAAGTACACTTCTATAGCAGCCGCTTTGTCATTATTCGCCAGCGCTGCCACATCTTCTACGGTCAGTGGTTTAACCATTTCAGTCAAAATTAAGTCATTGAGTTTATCACCTAACTCATACTCTTTGAGCTGATCACGAATCGCCGCTAACTCAGCTTGATCCACATGACCATCTGCTTTTGCAGCAGCAATCATCACTTTTAATAAGGTATCAGCTTCTAAACGAGTGGTTTGTACTTCGGCTGTCTCTACTAAGGCAGGCGCTGGAGTATCAGAAGCTTGTGCCGTATTACCACCTAACTGACCTGCTTGCCACTTTTGGTACATTTGATAAGCAACCCCTGCTAGAGCGGTCACACTGCCTACTTTTAAAGCCGTAGAAGTCGCACCACGACCTCGCTTAGTCCCTAATAATAGCGCTAGTACGCCTGCTGCAATCGCTCCGGTTTTGAGTTTAGAATTGGGATCAGAACTATTGGTGGCGTTATTGATTTGGTCTTTAGCCATTGCTTGACCTTGTTGCGCCATGTCTTTGCCGGTTTGTAAGAATTGGTCTAATAAAACTTTAATATCCATTATTCGTTCCTTAATTGGCACTTTGGAAAAATTGGCAACGACGGAGGGTCTTGCCAAATTCTCCTAAGCTTAGCGCGAAAATATTCAACCGTCAGTAATATCCCTGTTAAGGGTAGTATGGAAACCTGTAATTGATTTAATTACTCATCACCGCGGGGTCTTTCATAAACCAATTAACCATCGCTTTCATAGCCATACCATAAGCAGGTACAAAAATTAATAAACCAATGACTAATTTCACCCCATAATCCACGGTAGCAATGTGCATCCAGTTTTCTGCCATAAAGGCATCTGTACTTTGATAAAACGCTACTCCAAAGAAAATCAGTGTATCCAGTAAACTACCTACGACTAACGATAAGGCGGGAGCTACCCACCATAACTGAGAGAAACGCTCACGTACCACACTAAACACTTTGACATCCAGCAATTGCCCCATCAAATAAGCCAATAAACTCGCAAATGCAATGCGCCCCACAAAGCTATTAAAAGTCAAAAGCTCGGCAAATCCTTGAAAATGTCCTTCAAAAAATAGTACAGATACGACATACGACAACACTAAAGCGGGCAACATGGCAAAGAAAATAATTTTTCGTGCCAAATTGGCACCATATAAACGTACGGTTAAATCCGTGGCTAAAAAGATAAAAGGAAACGTAAACGCTCCCCATGTCGTAGTGACATTGAGTTTTTCAATCACAATGGGTAATTGCACTAAGTAGTTACTAGCAGCGATCACAACGAGATGAAATAACACCAGAATAGGTAAAGGGTTGCGACTAGGCGCAGAGGCAGCACTCATATTAAAACCTTTTTGTCAGTTGGGGGTGAGGGAACCCAAAAAAATCACTTTATTTAGCTGAGGTTTTATGTTCAACCTCAGCGGGCGGCGATTATACCGAAGTACTTACGCACCACAACATTTTTTATATTTTTTACCACTACCACACGGACAAACATCATTGCGTCCGACTTTAGAGTCATTAACAATCGGCTTGAGTTTAGGGGCGTGTAGAGCTGCCCAATCGCGGATTTTTAATACACTAGGCTCAATTTGCTTTGCCCAGTTATTGACCTCCGTCTCGGTCATATGTTCGGCTTTTTTATAGCCCTCTGGTGAGCCAAATAAGGCAATCGGGGTGAGTAATTGTTGAATCTCATTAGAATCAATCAAAGGCGGTTGCCCCAACACAATCCCACGCATAAAACCTTCACACCAGCTTTGCACGTTAAGTACTTGCTCACCTTCTTCGTTGACAGAACTCATAAAAGAGGCTTTGAACTGTTTAGTTTCCTTAACATGCTGATGCGTTTGATTGAAAAGCTTCATAACCAACTCAATGAAAATGGTCAGCTCTGCTTGGCTGGGAAACTCCGGCATATAGTCCTCTCCCCCC
>JBDKGX010000164.1:0-4826 GCA_039797965.1 Pseudomonadota bacterium | reverse complement strand
GTTACTTAGCCCCTTCGATAGCCGCTACTAATTCTTTAACAGCCTCTTCTGAGGAAACATTACCGTTAAAATGTTTAGTCACTACATCATATAAGGCATTTTTGACCGCCGCAGGCGCTGCGTGACCGTGTGCCATCGAGCCCATTAGTTTGCCTGCTGAAGCGGCTTCAGCTAATTCCTTCATGCCTTGTTTGCCGCAATCGTCAAACGCTTCATTAGGGACATCGGTACGAGCAGGGACGGAGCCTTTTACGGTATTAAAAGCCGATTGGAAAGTAGGGGACATCACTGCTTTAGCCATAGCTAACTGTGCTTTTTGACGGTCTTCACCCACATTAAACATCACAAATTGGTCTGAGTTGAACGTGACGGAGCCTGCAGTACCGGGTGTACGGTAGCAAAGGAAATCTACCCCCGGTTTTTTACCCGCATTCAGAAACTCACCTTTTGCCCAGTCACCCATGATTTGGAACCCCGCTTTACCCTCTATAACCATAGCAGAGGATAAATTCCAATCACGACCAGAGAAGTTATCATCTACATAGCCGCGCAATTGTTTCATACGATCAAAGACTTGCTTCATAGTGTCAGAGCTTAGAGCGTCTTTGTCTAAATCAATCATGGCTTTTTTGTAAAAATCAGAGCCACCCGTGGCTAAGACTACGCTGTCAAAAAGAGTCGCATCTTGCCAAGGCTGACCACCGTGAGCTAGTGCGGTTAAACCTTTGGCTTTGACTTTATCCAAGGCAGCGATAAAGCCATCCCAATCTTTAGGTTGTTCAGTAATACCTGCATCTTCAAGTACTTTTTTGTTTGCCCATACCCAGTTGGTGGAGTGAACGTTGACGGGGGCGGCTACCCAGTGACCGTCATATTTAGAGAATTTTTGTAACGCTTCAGGAACGACCTTATCCCAGCCTTCGGCAGTAGCTAGTGAATCTAAGTTCGCGGTTGCCCCTTCTTTTGCCCAATCTTGAATATCAAAGCCTAACATTTGTACCGCGGTGGGAGCATTTTTGGCTTGAACTCGAGCGCGTAAGACGGTCATGGCGGCTGTACCACCACCACCCGCGACAGGCATATCTTTCCAGGTAATACCTTGTTTACTTAAGTCTTCCTTGAGTACGCCTAAGGCTTTGGCTTCACCACCGGATGTCCACCAATGGAGTACTTCAACTTCATCAGCAGCACGAGCCACATTACTAAAAGCTAAGGCTAGAGCAGCGGTAATTAAAGTGGTTTTTAGCGTAGAGACTTTCATAACATCCTCCTAGGTTTTTTAATGATGCAGTTTAGGAAACTGCTCTTTCATAGGGTTTTAGGTGCGCCACAAGATTCGCGCACCATTAAACTAACTGGAACAATTAAGCGCTCAGGTTTGGCCTGAGGGTTTTTCATATAAAACTGTAGTAAGTCAATTGCTTGTGAAGCAAAGGCTGAGGCTTCTACTTGTACTGTGGTGAGCGCTGGATAAGTCAAACGTGAGTCTGCAAGGTCATCAAACCCCACGACGGCTAAGTCTGAGCCCACTTTAATGCCTAACTCACGGGATTCACTCAGGACCCCATAAGCCATCACATCCGAAAAACACACGACGGCGCTAATACCGGAGTCATAGTCAAGGACAGCTTTTAGGGCTTGACGACCCGCTTGGCGGCTTTGGGCAATAGGTTGGATATAAGGAGTAGGGACGCGAAGACCTGCCTCATTCATGGCATCCATAAAACCCGCTAAACGTTCGTGATAGTCTGAAATATCTTCACGACCGCCTAAAAAAGCGATTTTTTGATGACCTAATTGAATGAGATGTAGTGTCGCCGCGTAAGTGCCTGCCCGATTATCAGCAACAATCGCTGGGAATTGGCTAAACGGAACTTCGCGCATGATTTGGACTAAGGGAAAGCCGGAGCGCCAGATTTTATCTAGCCATGAAGCACTGGTTTGCGGGGCAGGGCAAAGAATAATACCCCCTACTTTATACTCCATATAGATTTGTACTAAGTTTTCTTGTTGTGCAAACTGGTCTGCATTGCTAGAAAACATCGGCACAATTCCACGTTGTAATGCCACTTTTTCGCAGTGATTTAATATCTCACCACTGTAGGGGGTATTAAGGCCATTGACCATCACTCCAATCAGATCATTAGAGGTGGTTTGGCGTAAAGCTGCTGCCTTGCGATTATAGACATAGCCTGTTTCATCAATACCTCGTAGTACTCGCTCACGAGTGGTATCGCTGACACTAGAACTATTTTGAAGCACTAAAGAAACGGTTGATTTTGAAACACCTACATGTTTAGCCACATCGTGTAAAGTTACACGCTTAGGTTCGATCATATTTGGAACGTTCCAAGCATTAACACTACTCAATTGAGCTCCTCCAGTGCTTTGATGAATTAAAGCTAATGCATTTTAATAAAAAAAGCAATATGGAACGTTCCATAAGTTGCACATAACCCTAGACAGTAGCAAGATGTTATCTCAATAAGATCAAAATAGTTGGAACGTTCCAGCTATTTAAACCGCTGACAAGGAGACCCGAATGAGCATTAACCCACAAAATATGCCTGAAGCGATTCGCCAAGCTAAACAATTGATCCAACAAAAAAATCCGCAATGGCGTAACACTTTTGAGGAAATGACAGCTTCTATTCAAGCTGAAGTGGAGGAAATCAAAGTACTTCATGAACAAGGTAAAAACATCATCCCAGAGCTAGAATATCAAGCTGTGATCGCTAATGAGGTGACAAATGAGCAAAAAGCATTGATCAAAAAACGGGGTTGTGTGGTGATTCGTAATACTTTTCCGCGCCAACAAGCCCAACAATGGAGCGAACAAATAGGGGAGTACTTAATCAGTAATGGTTACTACGAAACGCCCGATAAAGGTTTGGATAACTATTTCTCCTCATTACAAGCCGCAAAGCCGCAAATTTTCAGTGTGTACTGGTCAAAGCCTCAAATGCAGGCACGTCAATCGGAAAATTTAGCGCTAGTACGGCGCTTTTTAAATCGGTTATGGAATTATCAAACTCCAACAGGACAAAGTGTGTTTGATCCTGATCGTGAGTGTCTTTATGCAGATCGTACTCGTCGGCGGGAGCCGGGGGATCATTCATTAGGTTTAAAGCCTCATATTGATGGTGGGTCTGTGGAGCGTTGGCTGGATCAAAATGGTTTTTGGCAAGTGTACCGTCATTTGATTGAGGGTAATTGGCAGTCTTATGATCCCTTTGATGCTCATTATCGTACTGAAACGGCGGAAATCCCCTCACCTGCGGTGTGTAGCATGTTTCGTACCTATCAGGGTTGGACAGCACTGACACCACAAGGGCAGGGAGATGGTACTTTGCAGTTAGTACCTATTGCACGAGCGATGGGCTGGATGTATTTACGAGCGCTACAAACTGACGTACCGACCGATGAGCTTTGTGGAGCTACGGCCGGACGAGCCTTGTTATGTAGTCCAGAATGGCATAGTTTGTTATTACCTGCGTTGGTTTCTATTCCGTTTATGGAGTCGGGTGATAGCATTTGGTGGCATCCTGATGTCATTCATGCGGTAGAAGATCAGCATAATGGTCAAGGTTATAGCAATGTGATTTATATTGGTGCGGCTCCCTATTGTGAAAAAAATGTCGCCTACCTTGAAAAACAAGCTCAAGCCTTTAAAAAGGGGGAAAGTGCTCCCGATTTTGCTCCAGAGCATTATGAGTTAGATTATAAAAATCGTGCAACTGAGGCTGATTTGACAGAGCTAGGTAAAAAACAAATGGGTTTAACTCCGTGGTGACGATAATATCAGTTTAAGGGCGTAGTAGAGTTATTACCTTTTCAAGTAATAACTCATTAGTCAATACTAAATATTAAAAAGCTAGATTAATCTAAACTATGATTTTGTAAGAAGTTGCTGTTTAGATTTGAGTTGCTGTAGTGCTAAGCCACTAATGATAAGACCCAAGCCTATAAAAGTACTAGGCAGTATTTTTTCATTCAATAAAAAATAAATAAAAATCAGTGACAAAAAGGGGGAAATAAAGATCAAGTTAGAGATTTTTGCAGTGCTCGCAGTATATTTCATAGCAGCTAGCCACAATACAAACGTTAAGCCCATTTCAAATACACCAATATATAAACTACCTACCACACCTTGCCAAGGCATAGCGCTTAATTCACCTGTCAATAAACTATAAATAATAATAAGTGGAATAGCACAAATAAAATTTAAAAATAAACCTATTACTGGGTCACGCTGATCACGAGTATTTAGTATCCAATAGAGTGCCCATAAAATAGTACTCACTAAAGCCAATATCACCCCTAAAGTATTGGAAAACTTTAAAGCTGTAATCTCCCCATGAGTGGCAATAACGAGCACCCCTAGATAACATAATAATGCAGCAGCTATATCTTGCCAACGCAAGGATTGTTTTAATAACGGTATAGCCAATAATGTCATGGTAATAGCCCAGCTATAATTAATAGCTTGAGCCTCTTGCGCAGGGAGTAAAGCATAAGCTTGAAAAAGTACTAGGTAATAAATTGTGGGGTTAATAGCACCTAATAATAGCGAGAGTAGCCAATCTTGCAGAGTGAGTTGCTGGAGCTGATTCAATTTACCTTGAATAACTATAATAATACCCAGTACTAAACACGAAAAAGTACTAGCGAGTAGGACTAATTGTACAGGTGTTAAATACTCTAAAGTTAATTTAAATGCAGTGGCTACAGTAGACCATAATAAAATCGCCGCCAATCCAAATAAATAAGCTTTATGTTGTGAGGTCATAAAAAGCTTTTTTCCCAAAGGAGTAATTGTTGTTTTA
>JBDKGX010000163.1:0-4846 GCA_039797965.1 Pseudomonadota bacterium | reverse complement strand
GCATCCAATGTGCATTGAGTTCATCAGGTGTTAGGTGGTGCATCGTTAGCTCCGATCATTAATGTTATAGAGTCACTAGCTTAACGCCTTCAAAGTTGAAAATCATCAGACCTCAATCGACTCCAGTACTTCGACCTATCTCCCCTTTGTAACTCAGGATTCACTCTAAATAAGTACTTCAGCGTTATAATCTAGATAAAGATGATAGTAATAAATAGGTCAAAAACGGTGGATACCTTTTGGAATCATTGGCTGAGTAGCAGCCTTCTTATTTTAGATTTTCTGATTATTGCGGTGTTGCTCCCCATTATTATTATGCAACGCCGTGAATCAGGTGCGACTCTTGCTTGGGCATTAGCCATTATTTTTTTACCGATTATTGGTTTAATCAGTTTTTGGCTGTTTGGGACTACTCGTCTTTATTTTAGAAAGCGTAAACGTCGCAAAATTGAAGCCGCACTAGCCCCTGATTTACAACGTCTCAAGCTACAGGTGAATCAACAATCAACCATCGAAGGGATTCCGCCCAATTTAGTCTACTTAGCCTATCACCTTGATCGGATTGGCCCTTCACATGGCAATAGTGTGAAGCTATTTCGTGAGGGTACTAAAACCTTCGATGCGATTGAGACGGCATTTGATGAAGCTGAGCATCACATTCATGTGATGTATTACATATGGGAAATTGATACCACGGGAAGACGGCTACGTGATGCGCTAATTCATGCGGTTAAACGGGGAGTAGAAGTTCGAGTACTAGTCGATGATGTAGGCTCACGGCATACTCGCCACCACTTTTTTAAACCCTTAGAGCAGGCAGGGGGTAAAGTTGGGCGCTTTTTAAAAGTTAATCTATTAAGTCGCCGTCTCAATATTAATCATCGTAATCATCGCAAAATTATTGTGATTGATGGCGATAATGCGTTCACTGGGGGGATGAATGTTGGGGATGTTTATGCAGGATTAGCTGAGCCTTGGTTAGATTTACACGCCCAAATTCAAGGCCCTGTAGCCAGAGATTTACAAGAGACTTTTTGTGAGGATTGGTTTCATGCTACGGGTGAAAATCTAGTTAAAAATATCTATTTCCCTACCCCAATCATTGAAGGTCACGTGTGGGCACAATTCCTAGCCAGCGGCCCTGCCGATCGACGTTGGCAAGCCATTTACACCATGCTATTTGCAGCCATAGGGCAAGCTACCCAACGTATTTGGTTAGAAACCCCCTACTTTGTACCGGATAAACCTTTAATTATGGCGCTACAAACCGCCGCCTTACGAGGTATTGATGTCCGCCTACTATTACCGGCTAAATCAGATCACCCTTTAGTTTATTATGCAGGGCGCTCTTTTTTTGATGATTTGTTAATCGCAGGGGCACGGATTTTTGAGTATGGCGCCTCGATGATTCACGCTAAATCCGCTGTGATTGATAGCCATTTTGCCACACTCGGCTCTACGAATATGGATCAACGTAGTTTTAGATTAAACTTTGAAGGGAATTTATTTTTTTACGATAAAACGATTACAGAGCAATTAAGTACTGATTTTTTAAAATTATGTGATAATGCTGAAGAAGTGACTTATTCCAAACGAAAACTATTATCAAAAAGCGAGCGCTTTAAAGAAAGTACTACTCATATATTAGCTCCCTTATTGTAGCCATTTAACTCTTATTTAATACCATTGAGACCAATATTAGGCTCCCTTAGCTAACTAATCTCTCTATAAATAAAACCCCATCAGACTGTTTTATTTATAGAGAATAAGGAGAGAAATATGCGTCCTTGGTTAATAACTGCTTTCATTAGTCTAAGTACTTTAAGTTTTACACTAACGCCCTCTGCTCAAGCCAATCCGCAATGTGATGCAAACTGTCAGACTCAAGTTCGCACTTTAATCGGTCAATTAGAGGTATTAAAAAATCAATTAGATCGTCAACAAGCCTCTAAAAACCGTGCACAACACGCTACATCTCCAGCTAATAAACGCGCTAAAACACGTAAATCCCATCGTGCCAAATCTTATCAATACACACAACGCAAACGCCCTACAGCAAAACGTTATAGTAGTCGCAGCCGTAATAGCCGCTTAACTCCTCAACAGCAAATGCTGCTATTACAACAACTGCAACAGCAACAAATGATGTTTAATATGTTTTCGGCTGCCCAACGTAATCACGCCACCATGCTTTCCGATAATATGCGCATATTTACCGCTCGTCAGGCTTGTTATATTGCAGGTAATTGTCGGGTGCGCGTCGAACCCAAACCTTATTAATAAGTCATTGTTAATGCTCTATAAGCTCTTGAGATAAGGGATTTAAAATAGTACTGACTCACAACATTCATCGGTTTTAAAGACATCTTTATCCTAGTTTTTTTAGTCTTTACTAAAAATAAAATCCATCATAGAGGGCATTATAGTTTTATGTCGGTTAGCCTGACTCTTTGACTTACAAAAACCATAAGATAATCAATGACTACTGCATTATAAGGAAAGATATATGATTGGCTTATTTTCTAATTTATTAGGTGGCGTATTAGGTGGTAATGGCTCAAGCTCAAGCTCCATCAATCAAAAAACTAGTGCTAATACAGGCTCCGGCGGTATTTTCGGTAATTTATTAGGGGGTAACGGCGGTGGTCTATTTGGCAGCTTACTAAGCCCTATTACTTCTATTGCTAGCGGTCTGCTCGGAGGTATCGGTGGTGGTGGCTCTAGCGCCAGTGCTTCTGGTGGGTTTGGTAACTTATTAGGTGGACTACTGGGTGGCAGCTCTGGTTCGTCTTCGTTAGGTTTGGGTAGTTTATTAGCTCCTTTCACTAATATTGCTAGCGGCTTACTAGGTGGAATTTCAGGCGGCGGTAGTAGTGGTTTAGGTAGTTTGTTAGGCGGCTCAATCGGCGGCAACAGCAGCAGCTCATCATCAGGCTCAGTACGCGCTCCTTTCACCAATGTTCAATGGGGCAGCAATGGTTTAGGCGGTGGTAGTGTTACTGCTCCGTTTACCAATGTGCAATGGGGCAGCAATGGTTTAGGTGGTGGTAGTGTTACCGCTCCATTTACTAGCGTCCAATGGGGAAGCAATGGTTTAAATGGTATTAGCCTACCTTTCACTAATGTTCAATGGGGTAATAATGGTTTAACTGGCGGTGTTAGCGCTCCTTTCACTAATGTTCAATGGAACACTAGTGGTTTAAATGGCAACACAACAACTAACACTGGCTCAAAACACAGCGGTCATTAATAGTTAAGCACCTCTCCTAACTTCCCCCTCTCTCTTAAATATTAGCAGCGGGCACAGGGTTGAATTATAACACTGTGCCCAGTTTTAATATTTTTACCATTAAAAACCTCTTTGCTATCAATCTAGGTATGGCTTAACCTAAAGCGCTTTGATGTCGCGCTTTTTCTGACCCTACAATACGCGGTTTGATCAGGATTAATCATTACGCTGGAGATTACGCCATGCTTGATTTACAAGGTTACGGCTGGCTATTACTACAAGGCTTGCAAATGACCATTTTGGTCGGTATTTGCGCTATGATAATGGCTATTTTTTTTGGATTACTAGGGGCATGGGGCAAGTTTTCCCAGTCAAAATTAGCTAACGGGGTGGCAAATACCTACACCACTGTCGTGCGGGGCATACCAGAGTTAATTTTATTATTACTCGTCTATTATGGCATACCTAAATTGCTTCAAGACGGTGCCGCAGCGATGGGCTATGAAATTCGCCTTGACCTCAATCCTTTTGTAGCAGGCTTTATTACGATTGGTTTTATTTACGGCGCATTTTGTACCGAAGTACTAAGAGGTGCTTTTTTATCTGTACCACGGGGGCAGTTAGAAGCTGCACGAGCGATTGGTATGAGTAAATTTTTAGCCTTTCGACGTATTCAATTACCACTCGCTATGCGCATGGCACTCCCCGGTTTAGGTAATGTATGGATGGTACTTATTAAAGCCACCGCACTGATTTCTTTAATTCAACTCGATGAGCTCCTGCGTAAAGCTCAAATCGCCGCTCAGGCTACTCGTCAACCCTTCACTTTTTATTTTACTGCTTCATTAATGTTCTTAGGCATTACCTTGGTCTCAATGATTGCCCTGAAGAGAGCCGAGAAATGGTCACGTAAAGGCGTACGGGAGGCAGTGGTATGAATTGGGAATTAATTATTGATAGTCTCCCCAAACTGTTAGAGGGAGCGGTGACGACCGTTTATTTAACTGTACTGAGTATCGTACTAGGGCTACTCATTGCTATTCCTACCGCTATGGCATTGCGCTCTAAGAACTTTTTAGTGAATTGGCCTGCTACGGGCTTTGTATTTTATTTTCGCGGTACGCCCTTATTGGTGCAGCTTTTTTTGGTGTATTACGGTAGTGGACAATTTCGTGATGCTTTAACAGATATGGGCTTATGGCAGTACTTTAAAAACGCATGGTTTTGTGCCGTACTGACCCTGACTTTAAATACGGCGGCTTATAGTGCCGAAATTTTTCGAGGCGCATTACAAGCTGTTCCGCGAGGGGAAATCGAGGCTGGCAAAGCATTTGGTATGTCAAAATGGATGCTATTTAAACGTGTCCAATGGCCTAAAGCCTTTAGGATCGCACTACCCGCTTATGGTAATGAAATTATTTTCCTATTACAGGCAACTTCTTTAGTAGGGGCTATTACTGTACTGGATTTAACAAAACAAGCCGATTTGATTCGCTCCAAAACGTTTGCGGTTTATGAAATGTACTTAAGTGCAGCAGTACTTTATTTAATTATGACTTATGTACTGGTGTACCTCTTTAAAGTACTGGAAAAGAATTTGAATGCCTATCAAATAAG
>JBDKGX010000162.1:0-4876 GCA_039797965.1 Pseudomonadota bacterium | reverse complement strand
AAAACTGTTTGTGGACTTTCAAGCCCATCTATATTAGGCAACGGCATTAGCGCTTAAAAAACTTTTCTAAAGTTTTTTGGGCATCGGTATCGCCTTGATTAGCCGCTAGAGTAAACCACTTTTTTGCCGCATCTAAGTCTTTATCAACACCGCTACCCGTAAATATATTTCTGCCCTTCAAGTATATAAGCCCTAAATTGAATTGAGCTTCAGCATCTCCCTGCTCTGCTGCTTGGGTGTACCACTTTTCTGCCTCCGTATGGTTTTGCTCTACCCCGCAACCCTCTTCATACATCGCCCCCAAAAACAATTGAGCCTTAGCATTCCCTACCTCAGCTAAGGGCTTTAATCGCTCTAAAGCCATAACATAGTTTTTTTGGTTATAGGCAGTAATGCCCTCTTGCAAAGCTGAAAATGTGTCCATAATGATTACTTGGCTCCCACTTTTATAGTCAACGTCCATCGCTAGAGTATAAGGTCTTTATAAAAGGGCGGAGGGTATTTTTTTATAATTATCACATAAGAATCGTATTGCCATTTTATTGTTGGGAGGTGATATTTAAAATGTGTACCTAGTTTGGAGTGCTTATGGACAGAGGGATCATTCCTAGAAACGCTACTCTCACTTTTGGGCGTTATGACTACTCGTTTAGAATGTCTTTAAAAATGTACATTCTTAGGCATCTTAGATAACCCTCTTTCAGCTATATCCTCTAAAAAACTACTAATCTGTTAAATGAGTATAAAAATGAAAGCCTTTGTTTACAAAGAAAGGCTTTCATTTAATATTATTTAAAATCAGCTATAACTAAACTCCGGAGCTTGTTTTAATAAATCTTTCGTAGCGCCATATAGTATCCATTGCCCATCTGAGTTTTCTTGGAAAAAGTCGACAGGTACAGCCACAGAGCGACGACCAATTCCTAAAAAGCCTCCCACCCCTACAATACCATAAGTTGTTTTATCATCAGGGGCGATAAGTATATCTTCGATTACCCCTACCTTTTCGCTTTGATCGTTATAAACATCTTTACCCAGAATATCTTCCTTAGCGCTTATGCCAACGGTTACACCTGTTAAAGCGTCTAGTGTTAAACGTACAATATTGTTCATAAGATAAATCTCTAAAAATAAAGGACTTTTAGCTATAAATACAGCTCACATAAACTCACTAATGGAGTTACATATAACAGTATAGATAATAAAAATATCATTATTAAATATTCAGCCAAAAAGGTTTTTATTTAAAAACCAAACAAATCCTATTGGCAAAATCTACTCGAGACTTATGAATCACTTAAATCATTATTAATCATAAAAACCTTACTTAAACCATTCTCAATTTCAGTTGAAATCTGGAAAACCCTATTCAAACAGGGTACTTTTATAATGAAATTTAGTAAGGTTTTTTCAAAACTAAAAACCACAAATAAAAAAGCCTCTTTTTAGTTAATTAAAAAGAGGCTCAAGTAGTACTAAACTTTAATCCACTTAGTACTCTGTCAAGTACTAGTTACTCCGGCTTTTAAGCAGCAGACTGTAAACTGGCTACCATCGACTGATTAGTTTCTAGTGCTGCGCTGATGGCATCCTCTACCTTTTCCATAAAGATAAAGTGCAATTGTTTTCGAGCATTTTCGGGTACCTCTTCAATATCTTTACGATTACGGGCTGGCAACAAGACAGTGTGAATACCTGCCCGCAAGGCAGCTAGACATTTTTCCTTCACGCCCCCAATCGGTAGGACTAAGCCACGTAGACTAATTTCACCCGTCATTGCCACATCACTACGCACACAACGCCCCGTTAGCAGTGACACTAAAGAGGTGTACATTGCTACCCCTGCACTAGGACCATCTTTAGGAATTGCGCCTGCAGGAACATGAAGGTGAATGTCATTATCATCAAAGAGTTTAGGGTCTATCCCCAAAGTACTCGCACGCGACTTCACTAAGCTCAAGGCTGCTTGAGCACTCTCTTTCATGACTTCACCCAACTGTCCGGTAATAATGAGCTTACCATGACCGGGCATTTTGGTAGTTTCAATAAACAATATATCGCCACCCACAGGTGTCCACGCTAAACCGGTTGCCACCCCTGGAATACTGGTACGCATCGCCACTTCACTTTCAAAGCGTTGTGCTCCTAAAGTACTGAGGACTTGTTCTACATCGATTTTAATCGGAGTAACTGCACCCTCAGCTACTTGTACTGCTGTACGACGTAACACGGCCCCCATCTTGCGATCTAGATTACGTACTCCCGCCTCACGGGTGTAGTCAGTAATAATAGTCCGTAGGGCGGGCTCTGTTATGTCCACTTGCTCAGCCGTCAAACCATTATTAGCTAATTGACGTTTGACCAAGTAGCGTTTAGCAATCTGTACTTTTTCTTCCTCGGTATAACCCGGAATTTCAATTACTTCCATACGGTCTCGTAGGGGTAATGGAATAGCATCCAGTACATTGGCAGTAGCAATAAATACCACTTGGCTTAGATCAAAAGGTACGGCTAAATAGTTATCTCTAAAGGTGCTATTTTGCTCTGGATCCAGCACTTCAAGTAAAGCGGCTGAAGGATCACCATGAAAACCACCACCACCTAATTTATCCATTTCGTCTAACATAAAGACGGGATTTCGAGTACCTGCCTTGCGAAGATTTTGAATAATATTCCCCGGCAACGCTCCTAAATAAGTACGACGATGCCCTCGAATCTCAGCCTCATCATGTACTCCACCTAAACTGGCACGGATAAATTCCAGCCCCATCGCATGAGCAATACTTTGCCCCATCGAGGTTTTACCGACCCCCGGAGGGCCTACAAAACACAAAATCGGACTTTTGCCATAAGGATTGAGTTTACGTACAGCCAAGTACTCGACAATCCGCTGCTTGACTTTTTCTAAACCAAAATGTTCGTCATCTAAAATTTGTCGTGCTTTAGCAATATCAATACTTTCTTTATTAACCTTGCTCCAAGGCAACTCAGCAAGCCACTCTAGATACGTGCGTATCATCGAGTACTCACTGGAGGACTCTTGCATTTGTTCTAAGCGCCGTAATTCTTTACGCGCTTGATCCTCGACCTCTGGCGGTAAATCAGCCTCTTCTAATTTTTCTCGTAACTCGTCTAACTCAGCACTATTGACATCATCCTCACCCAACTGCTTACGAATCGTTTTTAATTGTTCGCGCAACATATATTCGCGTTGGCGCTCATCCATAGAGGCTCGGGCTTTTTTATCAATCTCACGGGTCAGTTTGAGCACTTCCAATTGCCGTGCTAGCAACTCGGATACTTGCTCTAGCCGCTCCTGTAAATCGGTCACTTCCAGTAGATCTTGTTTAGCCTCTGGCGTCATGTCCATGAAATTTGCAATTAAATCAGCTAATGCCCCAGCGTCTTTGATATTTTGTAGGGTTTGAGTCACTTCACTGGGCAATTGTGGTAATAACGCCGCCGCTTCTAACGCCATTTTTTGCAAATGCCGCATCCGCGCCTCAATTTCAGGATCATGATTGGCAAGATCGGGGAGGGACTCTATTTGAGCCCCTAAATAAGCCCCTTGAATAATATAGTCCAGTACTCTAAAGCGTTCTTCTCCTTGGACTACAAGATGATGGCTACCATCCTGAGTTGTAACATAACGCAAAATATTGACCATCGTTCCGACAGGATGCAAATCATCTACACTGGGATAATCCTGTTCTGGGTCGCGTTGCAGTACTAAACCTAATCGTTTACCTTGGCGAATCGCTTCTTGTGCGGTGGTAATGCTGGCTTCGCGATTTAAGGTAATCGGTGCTACTACCCCAGGAAACAACACCATGTTGCGGGTAGGTAAGACAACTAATATATCGTCAGGCAAGTTTGAGGTGGCAGAGGACTGCCCTTGCGCTGCGCGAATTTCCAATTCAGTCATAGCGTAACCTCACAGTTTGTATAATTTGAGTTGCAAACAACCGTGCTGAAAACCATGAGTCATTAACTCATACTGCCCAGCAGGTAGCGCAATGCGACGTTCAAAATGGCCGTAGGGCAGTTCCATACGGTGAATATGGGCAGATTGTGCTAATCGTGGCAAAGGACGAATACCACTCACAATAATGCTGCCATTACTGACATAAACCTCAACACGTTCAGGATCAACCCCTGGCAAGGCTACGGTAACGTAAATACTTTCAGCGGTTTCAAACAAATCGATCGGAGGTTCCCACGCGGGCTGACGAGCTAGATAAGCGGGTCGGATAAATTGACGTTGTAGTCGTTCGGCTTCAGAGAGTAGCTCGCATGCCTCAACCCACATTTGACTAATATGACGTGAAGGCATAAATCATTTCTCACTATTATTGGAGTGCACCATTGCAATTCCAATCTTAGTCAAAAAATGGTATCTATTTGAGAAAAGTCAAGAGTACTAGTGTGAAAATCTAAAAATCATTGAAGTCAGTCTTACCGATCTAACCCCACTATAGCACTATAGGGTTTTATCGATGCACTTATTTAGTCATCTTGAATGATCACTATATAGGGGTCAACCTGAACTATTCAAGTACAGCAGGGTTAATAGTAGTCTAAGCTAGGATTTTTCACAGATGAGCCGATAACGACCTGTTAAAAAAGATAAGCACATCCTTGTGCCTGATGTGTGAGTGACCTTAGAACTATAGTAAATAAGCCCTTGAATTTTTTATATTAAGCGCTCTGACCTTACGCCGCTCGTAAATAAGTACTGACTGTGTGAGAAGACCGCGAGCTAGATTGAATAAAATGCTGATGATAACGCGTATTGAGATTGCGAATATCTAACAGAATGAAGAGATCAGCTACATTAAAATCACTGTCCATACAAGGCTCTCCCGCCACCCACGCC
>JBDKGX010000161.1:0-5004 GCA_039797965.1 Pseudomonadota bacterium | reverse complement strand
AGAAACTCGCACGGAAGCGTGTTTCTAAATCATCTACCTCAAAAAACTCACGGAAAAAGGTTTTTAGAATGCCTTTTAAATCCGCAAAGGTGATATCGGTATCTACCATCAAACCTTCCATTTGATGGAACATCGGGCTATGTGTCATATCCGAATCACAGCGGTAAACTCGACCTGCCGTAATCACACGCACAGGCGGCTGTTGGTGTTCTAAATGGCGAATCTGTACGGATGAGGTATGAGTACGTAGAAGTAATCCGCTATCTAAATAAAAAGTATCATGCATTGCACGCGCTGGATGCGTTTCTGGGATATTTAAAGCGGTAAAATTATGAAAATCATCCTCGATTTCAGGCCCTTGCGCCATTTCAAAACCAAGTTGGCCAAAAATCTTACTCATGCGTTGAATAGTCAACGTTACAGGATGCAAACCACCTTGATCTATGCCACGACCGGCTAAAGTAACATCCACAGCTTCGGCTTGTAAGCGTGCATTAAGCGCTTCATTTTGAAGTACTTCTCGACGCGCATCTAAGGCTTCAATTAATGACTGTTTAACATTATTGATTTCTTGACCTGCCGCTTTACGCTCTTCAGGTGATAATTTCCCAAGTTGTTTGAGTTGCTCAGTTAATAGACCACTTTTGCCTAAATACTGTACACGTACTTGATCAAGTGCAGCCAGACTCGCTGCTTGGGAGAGTTGTTCATGTGCCTGCCCCATGAGTTCCAGCAAACTTTGCACGATATTTCCCTTCTATTTTGAAAATAAAAAGCGGGAAAGGCTAAACACCTTTCCCGCTTAAGACTTTTACTTGGTCATTAGCCAGTTAAGATTAAGCAGCTAAGGCAGCTTTAGCTTTCTCTGCTAATTGTCCAAATGCAGCAATGTCATGGACTGCTAGATCAGCCATCACCTTACGATCTACTTTAATACCAGCTTTACTTAAGCCATTAATGAAGCGGCTGTAAGACAGATCATGCAAACGTGCAGCGGCATTAATACGTACAATCCATAAAGCACGGAATTGACGTTTTTTCTGACGACGGTCACGGTAAGCATATTGACCTGCTTTGATTACCGCTTGATGAGCTGAGCGGTATGAACGGCTACGATTACCATAGTAACCTTTCGCCTTTTTCATGATTTTCTTGTGACGAGCACCAGCTTGTACGCCACGTTTAACTCTTGCCATGTCTCATCTCTCCTTAAGCGTAAGGCAACAAACGTTGAACCATTTTGAAATCAGCTTCGTGAACTTGATTTTCACCTACACGTAGCTGACGTTTACGCTTAGTAGATTTTTTGGTCAGAATATGACGCATATGAGACTGCTTGCGTTTAAACGCGCCACCACCTGTTTTAGTAAAGCGTTTTGCCGCTCCACGGTGGGATTTCATTTTAGGCATCTTTGGCTCCTTTTGGTAAAGGTTTACAAAAACATCCTGCGAGAGTGCCTAACCTCAACAGGATGATAAACAATTAGGCTTTATGCAGAAGTACTGGGCGTTGTCGCAGCTACTGGATTACTAGCTGAAGTACTATTATTACTGCTACCCGCTTGGGGTTTTTTCTTAGGCGCTAGCACCATAACCATCTGACGACCTTCGAGCTTTGGAAACTGCTCTACCACCGCATACTCGATCAAATCAGCTTCAATGCGTTTAAGTACTTGCATACCTATATCACGATGCGCCATTTCCCGACCACGGAAACGTAGGGTAATTTTAGTCTTGTCACCATCTTCTAGGAACTCGATTAATTTACGTATTTTAATCTGGTAGTCCCCGTCGTCGGTACCCGGACGCAACTTAATTTCTTTAACTTGAACCTGCTTTTGCTTTTTGCGAGCCAGATTGGCTTTTTTGCTTTCATCGAAGCGGAATTTGCCGTAATCCATAATACGACAGACCGGTGGTTTGGCATTGGGCACAATTTCCACCAGATCTAATTCCGCATCGTAGGCCATATTTAACGCATCACGCGTCGATACTACGCCTTTATTTTCACCATCCGCATCAATTAAGCGAATTTTGGGTATATTTATATCACCGTTAATGCGGTGTTCTTTTTCAGAGACGATGTGCTAATCCTCCAGTAATGATAAAGTGCGGCTGTTAATTTGTTGCTGAATCCGTTTAGTGATATCAGCTATTGATAAAGAACCAAGTTCTTCACCACTACGAGTCCGCACCGAGACAGTATTTGTTTCGACCTCGCGGTCGCCTACTACCAACATATAAGGAATACGCTGCATAGTACGTTCGCGAATTTTAAAGCCTATTTTTTCATTTCTCAAGTCAGCAATAGCTCTAATTCCAGCATTACGTAATTGATCTACCACACTTTGTACGTAATCCGCTTGGCTATCAGTAATATTCATGACTACTGCTTGTGTAGGTGATAACCAAACGGGGAATTTGCCTTCATAATGCTCGATCAAAATTCCCACAAAACGCTCTAACGAACCAAATAAAGCACGATGTAGCATAACGGGACGTTGACGCGAGTTATCTTCAGCAATATAGGCTAAATCAAAACGCTCTGGTAAATTCATGTCGACTTGTAAAGTACCGCACTGCCAATCACGCCCAATGGCATCACGCAATACAAATTCAAGTTTAGGGCCATAAAATGCCCCTTCACCAGGGAATAAAATATAAGGCATGCCTAAACTATCTAAGGCACTGGCTAAAGCATTTTCTAATTTATCCCAAACCTCATCTGAACCAATACGATTCGCAGGACGAGTCGATAACTTAATAATGACATTATGAAAACCAAATTCACGATAGATATCCAGTACTAGTTCGACTACTTTTTTGCACTCATCTGCCATTTGATTTTCAGTACAAAAAATATGCGCATCATCCTGCGTGAAATGACGCACCCGCATTAACCCATGTAAGGCACCAGACGGCTCATAGCGATGTACTTTACCAAACTCTGCCATGCGCATCGGTAATTCACGGTAGCTTTTTAGACCTTGTCCAAACATGAGCATGCCGCCCGGACAATTCATGGGCTTTAAAGCAAAGACACGTTCATCTTCGGTTTGAGTAATGAACATATTTTCACGGTAATTAAACCAATGTCCTGAGGTTTCCCACAGGGCACGATCCATCACGTCAGGTGTATTGATTTCAACATAACCCGCACGATCTTGGCGATTACGCATATAGCTAATCAGGTTTTGGAATAAAGTCCAACCTTTGGGATGCCAAAATACTGAACCCGGTGCATTTTCATCAAAATGGAATAAATCTAATTGGCGTCCCAGTTTACGATGATCACGCTTTTCAGCCTCCTCCAGCATATGGAGGTAATCATTTAAATCTTTCTTATCGCCCCATGCTGTACCATAAATGCGTTGCAACATGGCATTCTTAGAATCACCGCGCCAATACGCACCGGCTACTTTCATCAATTTGAAAGCTTGAATTTTGCCAGTACTTGGTACATGAGGCCCCCGACATAAGTCAATAAAATCACCTTGTTTATACAGTGATAACGTTTGATCTGCGGGGATATCACGAATAATTTCAGCCTTATAATGTTCGCCCAACCTTTCAAAAAATTGGATCGCTTCATCACGAGGCATAGTACTACGTTCTACCGGAAGATTTTGACGAACAATATCTTGCATGCGCTTTTCAATCGCTGCTAAGTCTTCCGGTGTAAAAGGGTGTGAGGTCGCAAAGTCATAATAAAAGCCCTTATCAATGACAGGACCAATGGTGACTTGCACATCAGGAAATAATTGTTTTACCGCTTGCGCCATTAAGTGTGCGGTGGAATGGCGAATGACATCCAGCCCTTCAGGGTCTTTCGCGGTCACAATACTGAGATTAACATCTTGATCAACAATATAAGAAGTATCTACCAACTGACCATTCACTTTTGCAGCTAAAGCAGCCTTACCTAAACTAGGGGCAATGCTACTGGCAATGGCATGAATAGAGAGGGGTTGATCAAATTGGCGTTGATTGCCGTCTGGCAAAGTAATGATTGGCATTTATTATGCTCCAGTGGTGATCCCTACGACAGACCACATAGTTGTAAAGGGCGAATCATAGAGGGATTCATGTGCAAATGCAAAAAACAATCACCGCAACATTGAATGATAAGTACTAATACACAGATAAACGGCTAAAGCTTGCATACATGGTACGGGAGTACAGGTGAAAGTACTCCCATACCTTAGATCTTATTTCATTGGCTTATGTTCACCGTGCATAGAATGACTCATACCTCCCATCCCCGCAGGTTTTGCTACTTCTTGGATAGGTACTTCTAAGGTCATTTTACTGTCATCATTAAAAGTCAAAGTTACTTTAGTTTTTTCACCCACTTTCATGTCTTGTTTTAACCCAATCAACATAATATGCAAGCTACCAGGTTTTAATACCGTTTCGCCCAACGCAGGGATGTCCATTTTGGGGACTTGACGCATTTCCATCACCCCATTGTTATCCTGTGTGGTATGTAACTCAGTCACTTTAGAGGCTGGACTACTAGCGGCTTTGATGTGATAAGTTGTCTTAGAGGGGTTAGTGAGCGTTAAAAAAACGGCACTATTAGGTTGCCCCAGAGGAACTGCACGAGCATAGGGATTGCTGACTTTGACCACTTGAGCCGCAATACTAGTTTTGGCAGTTTCGGCATGAGCTACACTCAGTACTGCGGTTAAAGTGCCTATTAATGCCCAACGCATGATTGACATTTGCATAAATTAAACTCCTAAAATTGAATTAAGTTATCGTTAGACTTTTACAAAACTGAGTATCAGTTGATACGGCGATAGCAGACTACTGCAATTAACATTCCAAACTATCGTTATCTTTATTATTAATAACTTAAATAAAAAACACTCTTTAAAGAACCTAGTCGTTGCGTTAACTCACGCAAGTGAATGTGTGAAATAACACATAAGTACTTAATCATAATACGATACTAATACTACTTATAATTAAGGTCTCCCAACGCTAGTAAATCGATTTTAT
>JBDKGX010000160.1:0-5084 GCA_039797965.1 Pseudomonadota bacterium | reverse complement strand
TTAAAAGCTTATTTGAAGCGTTTACGTCGTGATAGCAAAGTACTAGCACCTAATAAAACTAAGAAAGCTGGATTCGCACTACCGCCCCCTCCGCCCCCACTGGATGATTCAGGAGTAGGTACAGGAGTAGGTACAGGAGTAGGTACAGGAGTAGGTACAGGAGTAGGTACAGGAGTAGGTACAGGAGTAGGCACAGGAGTAGGCACAGGAGTAGGCACAGGAGTAGGCGTCGGTATTCCTGCATAAACCGTTACACTGTCTGCGGTAGACATTAGCCCAACATCATCGGTTACCTTGAGTTCAAACGTATAAGTACTGGGCAATAAAGCACTAGTGAAACTGGGAGCCATTGTATTGGCATTGCTTAATGTAACAGGAGAGCCTGAAGTTTGTACCCATTGATATTGAGTGATACTGCCATCATCACTACTGGTCATACCATTTAGGCTAACCTTAGCATTAGGGGCGACGGATTGATCTAAACCTGCATTGGCCATAGGTGGGGTACTGACTGATTTGACCGCTGCTAGAACGTCTAACATCCCTGTACCACCTGGAGAGCAGGTATCGGTAGTATTGTTTACTATGCAAGAAGGTTGAACTAGATTTTTAAAAGGACGAGTACTTTCGCGTAGTTTTGTTTTAAGTAAGTGAGCTACGGTGTTTTTAGGGATCGTGCCATCAGTGAGTTTAGGGTTAGCGGCGAGCATCAAGCCTAATGCCCCTGACACTACAGGTGTGGAGAAACTAGTACCATAACCATAACCATATTCTTCACCTGCACTGCCGGTTACTGGGGCATGATCTCCGGTATTGGTTAAACTATATAAAGTACCGGGGGCGCTAATATCGACAGTTTGTCCAAAATTGCTGTAACTAGCCCTTGAACCATCTGTTTCCAATGCACCGACTACGATGACATTATTACAATTAGCGGGGGAGAATTGGCTGGCATCTATATTTTTATTACCTGCAGCGACCACCACTGTAACCCCTTGAGCGACTGCATCGTCAATAGCCGATTGCTCCACTGCTCTACAGGTATCCACACTGCCTAAACTGAGGTTGATCACTTTGGCAGGATTAAAGTTAGTGGGCATATTAGGTACGCTTAAACCGGCTGCCCAACGAATTGCCTCGGAAATATCAGAAACTAATCCACCGCCTTTGCCTAAAACCCGTAAATTAAGAATGCGTCCATTCCAGTTAATGCCAGAAATACCTAAACCGTTATTGCCTTTTGCACCTAAAATGCCCGATACAAATAAACCATGCCAGCTACTAGTACCGTCGCTGTTGTTTAGATCACCCTCATCGGCGGGGTTGCTATCACGACTGTCACTATCACGGGCGCTATCAATGGTAGAAATAAAATCATAACCCGAAGTACTGACCTGCTTACCGATCAAATTATCATTAATATCAGTGTGGGCTACCAGTCCTGTATCAAGTACTGCCACGACTACATTAGGATTTCCAGTGGTAATAGCCCATGCTTCGGTCAGATTGAGACCGAGCGCTGCTGTACCATAGTCTTTTAAATACGATTGACGTGGATAGAGCGGATCATCCGGTGTAATGGCAGTGTGATAGCGCATCGCATCAGATTCAGCAATTTCTACGTCGGGGTTGGTAGCAATTTGTGCTACATAAGTTTGCGCTTGGCTAAGAGGTAGTGCGGTGGGTAACTCCAATACATGCCATTGACTGTTACTAGAGCGCAATAATTTAAGCGGTACACCTGTAATAGTACTAGATTGAGCCGCGATAATTTGTCCCAATTGAGTAGTGGTGATATGACTAGTTTGAGCGGTTTCAACAGGGGTGCGGAGTTTAACCAACACACGTTGCACCATAGGCTCAGCTTGAGCAGTGTTAAGATAAAAGGTACTGCTCAAGGCGACTGTAATGCTCAGAATCAGGGGTTTTATTTTTGGTATCATAATTATTAGGTTGTGCTAATGTTGGTTTTATTTATAGAGCATCGAAGCTTAATTGCTTATGATGTTTTTAAAAAATCAGACTAACCGTTTTAGTTGGGTTATTTAAATTAAAAATAGTATGAATTCTGAAGTGCTCAAACAAATTAATCAGCTACGTGATGAGCTGCGTCGCCATAATTATCTGTATTACGTACTCGATAATCCTGAAATACCTGACTCGGATTACGATCATTTGTTTCGAAAATTGCAACATCTTGAACAGGAGTACCCAGAATATGTTACGTCGGATTCGCCTACGCAACGGGTGGGGGGAGAAGTCGTAGGCGGCTTTGCTGAGGTCAAGCATTTACGCCCCATGTTATCGCTGGGTAATGTGTTTAATGATGCAGAACTAATGGCATTTGATAAGCGCATTCATGAGCGACTAAAACTCCCCTCTGACACTCGATTGGAGTACGTCGCTGAACCAAAACTCGATGGTCTGGCGATTAGTATAGTCTATCTTAATGGCGTATTAGAAAGAGCGGCGACACGTGGTGATGGTGAAACAGGTGAGGATGTCACATTAAATGTTCGGACTATTAAAGCATTGCCTTTAAAACTACTAGGGGACGGTCATCCTCAAGTACTAGAAGTTCGTGGTGAGATTTTTATGCCACGCAAGGGGTTCAACGAAATTAATCAGCGTTTGCGTGATCAAGGTCAAAAAACCTTTGTGAATCCTCGTAATGCTGCTGCCGGAAGTTTGCGCCAGTTAGACCCACAATTAACAGCACAACGTCCGCTGACTTTATACTGTTATGCTGTGGGCATTGTGGAGGGGGGTACTATGCCCAATACGCATCTGGCACAACTCCAACAATTAAAAGTATGGGGATTACCCATCAGTGATCAAGTTGAAAAAGTACTAGGGGTAGAGGCTTGCTTCAAGTACTTTGAGGCGATGGGGGAAAAACGTGATCAGTTACCTTACGACATTGATGGTGTGGTTTATAAAATCAATGATTTGACGATTCAAGACGAGTTAGGTTTTGTGAGTCGAGCACCCCGCTGGGCTATTGCGCATAAATTTCCTGCTCAAGAACAAATGACTAAAATTTTAGAAGTAGAGTTTCAAGTGGGACGTACGGGAGCCTTAACACCCGTGGCACGTTTAGAGCCTGTATTTGTAGGTGGGGTTACGGTGAGTAATGCTACCTTACATAATATGGATGAAATTCAGCGTAAGGATATTCGTATTGGCGATTATGTGATTGTACGCCGTGCCGGAGATGTTATTCCAGAAGTGGCACGTGTCATGGAGGAAAAACGCGATACTGATAATCCCACGAAAATAATTGAATTACCTAGTAGCTGCCCTGTTTGTCAATCTCATGTGGAGCGAGTGACAGGTGAGGCTGTAGCACGTTGTACGGGTGGTTTGTATTGCGCTGCCCAAGTCAAAGAGGCTATAAAACATTTTGCATCACGGCGAGCGATGAATATCGAGGGGCTAGGAGATAAGTTGGTTGAGATGCTATTTGCCCAAGGGTTGATTGCACACATTGATGATATTTATCGCTTAACAGCGGAGCAAGTGGCTACCTTAGAGCGTATGGGTAAAAAGTCGGCTGAAAATCTAATTAATGCGATTGAAAAAAGTAAACAAACCACGTTAGAACGTTTCATTTATGCGTTAGGGATTCGTGAGGTTGGAGAGTCTACCGCCAAAATATATGCTAAACATTTCGGTTCTTTAGAAGCATTAATGATAGCGTCGGAGGATAGTTTACAAACAGCTCCGGATGTAGGACCGATTGTTGCGGCGCACACAGTTGCTTTTTTTGTAGAGCAACATAATCAAGATACGATTCAACACCTGCGTGATTTAGGTGTTAGTTGGTCAGATTATGAAGTATTAGCAGAACGTGAGCAGGGGGCATTGGCAGGGCAGGTTATTGTGCTAACAGGATCATTTAATAAGTTCAGTCGTGAGGATGCAAAAACACAATTAGAGGCTTTAGGTGCTAAAGTTTCTGGTAGTGTTTCAGCTAAAACAACTAAAGTTTTTGCAGGAGAAAAAGCAGGATCTAAGCTTTCTAAAGCAGAAAGCCTTGGAGTTTCAATAGGTAACGAAGATGAACTATTGGAGTTGTTAACGCAGCATTCAAAAATGTGAAATTTTTTTGTTTGAATGCTTGACAGGTCTTAGAAGCTTCTTTATTATTCGCAGCCTGTTCAGCGGGAATAGCTCAGTTGGTAGAGCATAACCTTGCCAAGGTTAGGGTCGCGAGTTCGAGTCTCGTTTCCCGCTCCAAAATTTAACACCAGTTAAATGAACACAAAACATAGTTTACGCGGGAATAGCTCAGTTGGTAGAGCATAACCTTGCCAAGGTTAGGGTCGCGAGTTCGAGTCTCGTTTCCCGCTCCAATAAAGTAGTTTCGTGTTGTGGCTGAGTGGTATAATGGTGGTGCCACGGATTGCAAATCCGTTAATTCCGGTTCGATTCCGGACTCAGCCTCCATACCATGTAGAGTTTATTAGTTATCTACGCCCAGGTGGCGGAATAGGTAGACGCAAGGGACTTAAAATCCCTCGGTTGGTGACGACCGTGCCGGTTCGATTCCGGCTCTGGGCACTTCTATTGCGTAGATAACTAAAGTAATTATCTCACTCCCTTCTAGAATCGTTTAAGCCTTCTAACCTACTCCACTAATCTTAAACATTGTTTAGACAGACTCGCATCTGTGTCTAGATTCATTATTAATCCGAACTAAAACCGAACTAAGCACCTAAAAAAAGGGCAAGGCTTTCACCCTACCCTTGTGTAATAGTTATTTAAATTTATTCAGCGTTATTGCAATCTTTTAGACGTTACGTCTATTACTTTATTAGGATAATAGATTTTAATTTCTATTAAATCCTTTGAATACCTAAATATATCCACTATGGCTCCTTTTGAATTAGCATCACGTTTAACTTGCAGCGCTTCATAATCAGTAATATTTAAGCGTAGTGTTTCGACGTTCATTTAAGCCACCTTATCTAAATTAACCGCACTCCCCTTTTCACCTGCCAAAATATATTTAGGGAGTCCATTCTTTTGCACGGGATTAAGTGCGAGTACTCCGATATTTTCAGCGCGATTTAACCAAGAAT
>JBDKGX010000159.1:0-5090 GCA_039797965.1 Pseudomonadota bacterium | reverse complement strand
ATTCAACGCCACTGTACCTAGTACAGGTTTATCACAAAGTCCTTGAGGCGTACCACTGGGGCAGGTTTCAATCGTGCCAATAATCATTTGATTTAATACGCCTTCTAAATTGAAGTACCTGAATAATTTACCGCCTACTACTTCATCAGTGAGACCTTTATAATGACCGCCCTCATTCGTAAATACGGCAATATGTTGTCCCCAATTATTGCCGCCACCAGAGCCTTCTAATAAAAACGATACCACTAAGTCTTTATCGCCATCATTATCCAAGTCCCCTAAAGCAGCTTTGCGTACCTTTTTTTGTTCTGTACCACCAAGTACTTTAGTGACACCGGCTAAATAGCTATTTACTACTTTTTGCATTTTGGCATCAGCATGGGCAGAGGGTATTAATATTAAAGTACTTAATAACGTAGTGATTAAAATCGAGCTTAAAACGCGCATTGTTATACCTTTATCGTGCCAATGGAGGGGTGCAGTATAGTCAACGTCTGAGCAAGACGCAGGTTTACTCTCCAAAGCTTGGTCTTACGCTGTCATATGCCAAAGTACTTGAATATCGCTATAATGCCCCTCTTTTAAGAATTTTACTGACAAAGCTCATGGATAAGACCTATCAACCTAAAGACATTGAACAACGCTGGTATCAAGAGTGGGAGCAAAAGGGCTATTTCGCTCCCCAAGGTAATGGCTCCCCCTTTTGCATTATGATTCCACCGCCCAATGTGACGGGTACGTTGCATATGGGGCATGGCTTTAATCAGATGGTCATTGATACTTTAACGCGTTATCACCGCATGAAGGGCGATAAAACGTTGTATCAACCCGGCACTGATCACGCAGGGATTGCGACTCAAATGGTGGTCGAGCGTCAGCTCAATCAAAAAGGGGTGACACGCCATGATTTAGGTCGTGAGCAGTTCCTCGATAAAGTCTGGCAATGGAAAGAGCAATCCGGTAATACCATTACCAGTCAATTGCGCCGTTTGGGGACTTCACCCGATTGGAGCCGTGAGCGCTTTACCATGGATGAGGGCTTATCTGAGGCAGTGATTGAAGTCTTTGTGCGTTTGCATGAAGAAGGGTTGATTTATCGCGGCAAACGCTTAGTCAATTGGGATCCGGTGCTTCATACCGCCGTTTCTGATCTTGAAGTAGTATCCGAAGAAGAAAACGGCAGTATGTGGCATTTCCGTTATCCCGTCGCGGATGAGAACGGCAATGCTACCAGCGAGTACTTGGTCGTAGCTACCACGCGCCCTGAAACGATGCTCGGTGATACCGCTGTTGCAGTACATCCCGAAGACCCTCGTTATCAACCGTTGATTGGTAAACAAGTGGTATTGCCCATTGTGGGGCGCTTGATTCCGATTGTGGGGGACGAGTACGCCGATCCTGAAAAGGGTACAGGTTGCGTGAAGATTACTCCAGCGCATGATTTTAATGACTATCAAGTCGGTAAGCGTCATAACTTACCCATGATCAATATTTTTACCATTAATGCGCATCTTAATGACGATGTACCTGCCGAGTATCGTGGTTTAGAACGTTATGCCGCGCGTAAAGCCATTGTGGCGAAAATGAATGAGTTAGGTCTTCTCGCCAAAATCGAAGATCACAAACTCATGGTTCCTCGCAGTGACCGTTCTAATAGTGTGATAGAGCCTTTCTTAACCGATCAATGGTATGTTGACCTCACTCGTGAAGTACTCGATGATGGTCGTGCAGGCGGCAAAACCGCATTAGCAAAACCAGCCATTGATGCAGTGGAAAGTGGGCGGATTAAATTCATCCCAAGTACTTGGGATAAAACCTACTTCCAATGGATGAATAATCTGGAAGATTGGTGTATTTCCCGTCAATTATGGTGGGGACATCGCATCCCTGCGTGGTATGACAACGCGGGCAATGCCTATGTAGGTCGTAATGAAGCAGAAGTACGCCAAAAATATAATCTCGCCCCAGACCTAGTACTCAACCAAGATTCCGACGTACTCGATACATGGTTTTCCTCAGCTTTATGGCCGTTTTCAACCTTAGGTTGGCCGAATGTTGATGCCCAAGCGCTTAAAGATTTTTACCCCACCAGTACTTTAGTCACAGGTTTTGACATTATCTTCTTCTGGGTCGCCCGTATGATCATTATGGGCATGAAGTTTATGGGTGATGTGCCGTTCCGTGATGTGTATATGCACGGTTTAGTACGTGATGCCAAAGGCGACAAAATGTCCAAATCCAAGGGTAATGTACTTGACCCCTTGGATATTATTGACGGCATCGACCTCGAAACGTTAGTCCAAAAACGTACCACAGGTTTGATGCGCCCCGAAAGTGCGCCGCAGATTGAAAAAGATACCCGCAAACAATTTGCTGACGGTATTAATGCTTATGGTACGGACGCCTTGCGTTTTACCTTTGCCTCGTTTGCCACGGCTGGACGCGAT
Source organism: Pseudomonadota bacterium (assembly GCA_039797965.1). Lineage (GTDB taxonomy): Bacteria > Pseudomonadota > Gammaproteobacteria > Thiotrichales > Thiotrichaceae > Thiofilum. The sequence continues at coordinate 2,643 of JBDKGX010000159.1, read as the reverse complement.
ATTCGCTTTGACCTGCAACGCTTAGAAGGCTATCGCAATTTCTGCAATAAGCTCTGGAATGCCGCCCGTTATGTCGAGATGCAGTGTGAAGGGCAGGATACGGGATTAGATCATTCCTTACCGATTGAGTACTCCTCAGCTGACCGTTGGATTCAATCCGTATTACAAAAAACGATTACTGAAACTCGTGATCATCTGGATAACTATCGTTTTGATTTAGCAGCAAAAGCCTTGTACGAGTTTATGTGGTATGAGTACTGCGATTGGTATTTAGAACTGACTAAACCGATTTTAGGCAAAGCCAATGATAATGAGGCCGCCAAGCGTGGCACACGTCAGACGTTAGTACGAGTACTCGAAAGTACTTTACGTTTGTTGCATCCGATTATGCCTTTTATTACCGAAGAAATTTGGCAAAGCATAAAAGGCTTAGCAGGTGTCACGGGTGAGACGATTATGTTGCAGCCTTATCCCGTCGCTGATCAAACCAAAGTCGATTTGCAAGCCGTTGCCGAAATTGAATGGGCAAAAGTGTTTATTGTGGGTATTCGCACGATTCGCTCCGAAATGGATATTAAACCCAGCCAAGTACTCGATATTTTGCTGCAAAACTGGACAGAGCAAGACCAAGTACTCTTTGCTAATAGCGAAACGTTTGCCCGATCACTCGCCAAGATTGGCACCGTGACATGGTTAAATGCGGATGCGACAGCGCCGGAATCAGCTACTGCTTTAGTCGGTGAAATGCAGATTTTAATTCCGTTAGCGGGATTAATTGATAAAGACGCTGAAATTGCGCGTCTCACTAAAGAGATTGAAAAACTCCAGAAAAATCTAAGTGGTGTCGAAAGCCGTTTAAATAATCCCGCCTTTGTGGAAAAGGCTAAACCTGAAGTACTCGAAACCGCAAGGAAACAAGCGGAGGAACAACGGGCTGCGATGGAACAGTTGCAGGGGCAATTGGAGAAGATTCGAGCGATGTAAGTACTTAGGTAGTACTCAAATCTATTGTTGCAAAGCTTGTTGTAACCCTACAACAAGCTTTGCAACAATGGCTAACTCTAATCAAAGTACCTCTAGCTATGCTTACTGAGCGTCAAAAATACTTGCCGCCTGATATGTTGGGTGTACTTACTTAGAATATGATGATTGAGTGGAGTATCATCTAATATGCTCATATCAAAAAGTAGAGAAGACTTAGAGTACTATATTAGAAATCAGTTTTAGAAAGATATCTATCTTGATTATTAAGATGTTTCAATCTTTAGATTAAGTGGATATACGTACTTAGCGTACATCCAACTTTTATTTATTAAGCTTCTAAGTACTCATCATAAATATCGGAGACATCAATATTATTTTTAATAAATTGGTTTGCTATAAAATTAATACATTGATAGTCAATCCAATCCAGTATGTTACGTGCAGTATCATGCTCATAAATGTAATCAGGCATGTAAATAGAGTCTGCATTTTCATCTAAATAATCATTGGCTTCTGCTAGATATTGTTTAGACATAACATCTTCTAATAACTCAAAGCCAATTAGCAGATGATATACTAAAGCGTGAGCTGACTCGTCAGAGCTGCCACTTACGTTATCCAAAAAATAGCGCCCACAGCTATTAGGAAAATCCGGTTTTACTTTAAAGCTAAAGTCGTTTTTAAAATCAGGTTTTCTATCTCTTTGATATTCAACCATGTTATCTATTAGTGACTTAGTCCAATCGTTGATAAAGTTAATAGCATATTGCATAGCATTTTTTTTCATTTCTGCAATACGTTTATCTAACTCTTGGGCAAACTCTAAAAAGCACGGCAAAAGGCGGGTAATCTCAGAGTCAATATTGATGTTTTTAACAACATCTTCTCTAGGAATGCGCCAACATAATTGGTAGCAGTCTACTTCCTCGTCCATGAAAAACCCTGTCTCATTATTTTCAAGAAAATCGATAGCTTTAATAAAGGTGTCTTTTTTGTTCTTTGTCATTAAAATGTAGATGTTATCACTATAATCAATAAAATCGCTTCTGTGTGCTATAAATGTTTCTTCGAATGATAATAAGCTGTTTTGTGACTCGTATGTAAGAAAGTCTTTAATTTGGAAGCCTGTCTCTATTATCATAAAGTCTTTATCTAATGAAAAAGCTATACATACCTTATTATCAGTAAGTTGATCATTACCACTGAGTTGATAATAGGTACGGTAGTAGCTAGAAAGATTTCCCATGACAGCTTTGTGAGTGACTAACTGATTAATATCTAGTTGCGACAATGATGTTTTAAAGATGTCTGTTATAAATTCTTTAATTTCATCAAAGGTTTTTTGATGAATATAAGCTGGGCTATTTACTTCTTTGCTGCTGTCCCCCTTTTTTAGAGCGAAAGATGCTCGATCGAAAGTGTTAAACCACTGGTTATTAAATCTATTTTTATTATAGTGTGTAAACATAATTTACTCTTATTTTTAAAGATATTTAAAAAATTAATTTTTTCTAAAATAGGAATTAAGAATTTAGGCTTTTAATAAGGCTTTTTACTTTCACTGAAAATAGCGCAGTAATGGTTAATTGAAAATTAATATAGAGTAGTTTATGAGATGTTAAATGCTCCATCTATAAATGGATTGGTTTTTTTAAAATA
>JBDKGX010000158.1:0-5182 GCA_039797965.1 Pseudomonadota bacterium | reverse complement strand
TTGCATGGTAGGATTAATGTAAATTAAAAATCCTAATGTGGTTAAGGTAAGCTTTTGTGCTGCCATAGCAAATAAAAGTAGTGGAACTGCAGTAACTGCTCCAGAGGCAATTAATAAGCTAGTACTTAAATGACCTTCTGATAGAAATTGACTTTGTCCCTGAGCAATCAGCCATAACCAATAACCCACCGCTATAGGCAAAAGAAAAAGTGTTTCAGACCATAAACCCGTGAGTGAATCAATCGGTAGTTGCTTTCTGACTAAACCATAAAAGCCAAATGAAAGAGCCAGCGATAAGGAGACCCACGGTAAATGCCCCAATTGCACTATTTGCCACCCTACGCCTAACAGGGCTAAACCAATCGCTATCCAACGATAGCCATCTAATGGCTCTTTTAAAACTATATGAGCTAAAAACACACTGACTAAAGGAGTGAGAAAATAGCCTAAACTACTTTCTAGAACCCGTCCTTGGCTGACTGCCCAAATAAAAATAAGCCAATTAGCCGCAATTAATAAAGATGACAGCAATAAGCCGCGTCGTAATACAGTACTTTTTAAAGCTGCTCTAGCTAAACTCCAGCGCTTTAAAACAAAAATTAAAACACTCAATAATACAAAACACCAAATGATGCGGTGCATTAAGATTTGTAGAGTTGTTATACCACTTAGTAAATGAAAATAAATAGGGAATAACCCCCAAATAATATAAGCAGTAAGCCCATAGATAAGCCCTAAACGTGATTCGGCACTAGCCATAGTCAGATCAAGTCATAATGAATAAGGCCGATAAGGCTACGGTGATTTTTATTGGCTCACCAGATACAGATAAACGAAATTATTTCAATACAGATCCTAAGCGAGAAGCCTTTGGTTAATTTTTGCTTCATACCCCGTTCATCTTGAAAAATTGACGGTTAAGTGGCTAAAAGATAGATTTATAAAAAATACATAAAATTTATAAAGTCCCCAAGGGCATACTAATAAGATAAAGGTCTACCTATGCTTTTCCCACAATCAATCAGTGTATTAGCATTAACAGTCGCATTAGGTTTATCCAGCTCTGCATTTGCAGCAGATAACAATGGCGAGCGCTCTAATCCTAAGGAAACTAAAGCTGCTGAGACAACTCCTGCACCAGTCGATACTGATCAGCTCATTGTACGTTTTAAAGAGACTGCCTCAGTGGAGGGCATTGATCGCGTATTAACACAGTTGAGTGGTCAACAAGTTGATCGGGTGCAGCATGTTCGTACTACTGAGCAAAAATCAGATGTTTTTAAATGGGAACGTCGCAAAAGTCGTGACCAGTTGAAAAATATGACCGAATGGTTGAAAAGCCAGCCTGAAGTCGAGTACGCCGAACCTGACCTTATTATGACGACCGCAGCTTTACCTACGGATCCTAATTTTAGTTATCAATGGTCATTTACGGATGCTGTTACAGGGATTAATGCAGAAAATGCATGGAGTCTCAGTACAGGACAAGGCAGTGTTGTAGCTGTTATTGATACGGGATATCGCCCACATGCTGATTTAGTTGGCAACTTATTACCCGGTTATGACTTGATTAATACACTGAGTGTGGCGGCTGATGGTACAGGACGTGATGCTGATGCTAGTGATCCGGGGGATTACTATTTAGCTGGTGAGTGTGGTGGTACAACCGATCGTAATAGCTCATGGCATGGTACTCATGTGGCAGGTACTATTGCTGCGGTAGCCAATAATGGTTTAGGCGTGGCAGGTTTAGCTTATAACGCTAAAGTAGTACCTGTACGTGTATTAGGGAAGTGTGGTGGTTATACCTCTGACATTGCAGACGGTATGGTTTGGGCAGTTGGTAATGCTGTATCGGGTACAACCATTAATGCTAATCCTGCTCGCGTTTTAAATTTGAGCTTAGGTGGCTCAGGTAGTTGTAGCATTACTACTCAAAACGCGATTAATACAGCACGTTCGAAGGGGGCTGTAGTCGTCGTAGCAGCAGGTAATAGTAATGCTGATGCTAGTGGTTTTTCACCCGCTAACTGCGCAGGTGTTATTACAGTAGCGGCTACAGCACGTGATGGTGGTCGGGCGCGTTATTCTAACTTTGGGGTCAATGTTGATTTAGCAGCTCCTGGGGGTTCTACGTATACAGGTTCTGCTGATGGCATTATTTCAACGTTGAACGCAGGTACGCGTTTACCAGATGCTGATAATTACGTGTTCTATCAAGGTACTAGTATGGCTACGCCCCACGTAGCAGGTACGGCTGCTTTAATGTTAGCGGCAAATCCAGCTTTGAATCCGGATCAAGTAGAGAGTTTATTAAAAGCCAGTACTCGTGCATTCCCTAATGTTTGTACTAGCTGCGGAGCTGGTTTATTAGATGCGGGCAATGCCGTGCAACAAGCGGCAAGCTTTGATACTTATGGTGCAGTAAAAACGGATTACGCAGCTAACAAAGCCTTATGGACTACAGCGAATATTTTAAATTACAGCTATGTATTAGATCAGCAGATGGGTACTAGTACTGTACAACGCTATAAATTTACGGTGAAAAATGGCGTTGTAGTATCAGGTGTTAATCTTGCAAATAACCGTGCATTAAGTACTAAAGATTTAGCGGCTAAGGGTAAGACGATTAATCAATTATTTACGGTGATTGAGCAAGCCATTGTAGGAGTCTATGCTGATATTAGAGTGACTTATGCAGCGACTATGGGTTATCCAGTCACTATTGCAGTGGATCCTAAATGGTCAGTAACAGGTGATCAGTCTAGTTATAAAGTGAGTAGTTTTACTCGTTTATAAGAGCAAAGTACTTTCTCTGGTGTAACTGAGAGGTTTAGAGCCTTAAACTAATCAGTACTTCGGTATAGCAGGCGGTAGCATTATGATATGATGCGCCGCCTGTTTGCTTTGAGGACTCCCCATGCTACGCCTAACTGAATTACGCTTACCTCTAGACCATACCCCAGATGCTTTAACTCAAGCGGTTCAAGATCGTCTTAAACTATCTGCTCCCGAAGTACTCCACATTAAAGTATTTAAACGAGGTTATGATGCTCGTAAAAAAACGGGGATTGTATGGGTCTATACCTTAGATATTGAAGTACTCAATGAAAAGCAAGTACTAGAACATTTTGCCAGCGATCAGCATATCCAAAGTACGCCTGATATGGTTTATCGTTTTGTAGGTAAAGCGCCTGAGGATTTAGAGGAGCGTCCCATCATTGTGGGGTTTGGCCCGTGCGGTATGTTGGCAGGGTTAGTACTCGCACAAATGGGTTTTAGACCGATTATTTTAGAGCGTGGTAAAAAGGTTCGGGAGCGAACTAAAGATACGTGGGGTTTATGGCGTAAAGGTGTGCTCAATCCTGAATCCAATGTGCAGTTTGGTGAAGGGGGCGCAGGTACTTTTTCGGATGGTAAGCTTTATAGTCAAATCAAAGACCCACGACATTTAGGACGTAAAGTACTCGAGGAGTTTGTCAAAGCTGGAGCGCCCGAGGAAATTTTATATTTGAGCAAACCGCACATTGGTACGTTTCGTTTGGTCAAAATGGTGGAAGCTATTCGTGCTGAGATTGAGTCATTAGGGGGGGAGATTCGGTTTCAACAGCAAATGACTGATTTGATTTTAGATCAGGGGCAAGTACTAGGTTTAAAGCTGGCGGATGGCGCTGAGCTGATGGGACGGCATATTGTGTTAGCGTTGGGGCACAGTGCGCGGGATACCTTTTCGATGTTGCACCAGCGAGGCGTGTATATGCAGGCTAAACCGTTTTCCATTGGGTTTAGGATTGAGCATCCCCAAAAACTGATTGATGAGGCGCGGTTAGGTGCATTTGCTGGCAATGAAGCTTTGGGGGCAGCCGATTATAAATTAGTACACCACGCTAAAAATGGTCGTGCGGTTTATAGTTTTTGTATGTGCCCCGGCGGACAAGTGGTGGCGGCGACCTCTGAGGAGGGTAGAGTGGTGACTAACGGGATGAGTCAGTACTCGCGTGCTGAACGTAATGCCAATGCCGGGATTGTGGTAGGTATTACACCACAAGACTATCCAGAGGGAATTTTGGCGGGCTTAGAGTTTCAGCGTCAATGGGAACGTCGAGCCTATGAGTTAGGGCAGGGGAGTTATTTAGCTCCAGCACAATTAGTGGGGGATTTTATTCAAGGTGTGCCGTCTAAAACTTTAGGTACTGTTGAGCCTTCCTATCAACCGGGGGTACATTTGACGGATTTAGCTACTAGTTTGCCTTCCTATGCTATTGAAGCGATTCGTGAGGCGTTACCCGCTTTTGAGCGCTCGATCAAAGGGTTTGCGATGAATGATGCTGTATTGACAGGCGTAGAAACTCGCACCTCTTCACCGATTAATCTGACTCGTAATGATAGTTATCAAAGTTTAAACGTAAAAGGTTTATACCCTGCTGGAGAGGGCGCGGGCTATGCGGGCGGGATTTTATCAGCAGGCGTTGATGGTATTAAAGTCGCTGAGGCAGTAGCAAAATCCCTATTAAAACTCTAGGCGATCAAAAATACAGTATCAGGATTAAGTACTTTCTATTCTGTTGAAATTCACTTTACAGTATCATGCTATGCTTAAGTTGTAGGCACATACAGACTATACAGGGTCTACTTTTTTACTGAAAATGATTTTAATTAAGCAGTGTACGCAAAAGGACTTTTTCTATGAGTATTAAATTGGTTGCTTTAGTCAGCTCCTTGTTACTGGCTACTTCTGTGCATGCCGCCGATGCCCAAGCCAAACCACAACATTCTTCCAAAGCAGCCAAACCTGCACCAACAGTCGCTGCTGCGGATTGGGCTTCACGCCCCGCGGTCGTTACCTTTACTGATGAGTATGCTTACGTTAATACACCACAAGGTGTAGCCATTGTGCCTACTGAAGCGCTTTCCTCTAAGCCCGTCACGAAATCTAAACCGGCCAAGAAAAAGAAAAAAGCTAAAAAGAAAGCTAAAAAAGCTAAATCAGTAGTCGCAACGCCAGCTAAAGTGGAGGCAGCCAAACCTGCTACAAATCCAGTTAAGCCAGACGTACCGAAAGTACCAGATGCACCGAAAGTAGAAGAGCCTAAAAAGGTTGAGGCAGCCAAACCTGTTCAAGCAGAGCCTCCAAAAGCAGCTGAAACACCAACGCCAGCTAAAGTGGAGGCAGCCAAACCTG
>JBDKGX010000157.1:0-5234 GCA_039797965.1 Pseudomonadota bacterium | reverse complement strand
TATCAACGAATAAGTAATTGTCTGAACCCAGATTTTCAGTGTGAATAACTTTGCCTTGCCATACAGGATTGGCATTATCAACCTCAATATGCTCAGAGCGAATGCCTAAAGTCGTACAATTAAATTGCTCAGCCAATTGATCGGTCAAAAAGTTCATTTTCGGTGAGCCGATAAATCCTGCCACGAATAATGAATTAGGTCTCTCATAAAGCTCAATCGGTGTACCCACTTGCTCCACCAACCCATCCCGCAATACGCAAATTCGATCCGCTAAAGTCATCGCCTCAACTTGATCATGGGTGACGTAGATCATGGTGACATCATTCATGTCATGATGCAGTTTAGCGATTTCTAAACGAGTGGCGACCCGCAAGGCAGCATCTAAGTTAGACAAAGGTTCGTCAAATAAGAAGACACGAGGATCACGCACAATCGCACGACCGATAGCCACCCGCTGGCGTTGACCGCCCGACAGTTGTTTAGGCAAGCGATCTAATAAGTGATCAATTTGTAGCATTTTGGCGGCTTTTTCGACGCGAGTACGCATTTCAGCCTCGGTTGAATTAGCTAACTTCATGCCAAACGCCATATTGTCGTACACGGTCATATGCGGATAAAGGGCATAGGATTGGAATACCATTGCAATGCCGCGTTTTGAGGGGGCGAGGCTATTGACGCGCTCACCATCAAAGACTAGATCACCCGAAGTAATCGTTTCTAAGCCAGCAATCAAACGTAAAAGTGTGGATTTACCACAACCCGAAGGACCGACGAATACCATAAATTCGCCCGATTGAATCTCCAGATTCACACCCTTTATAACGTCAATTTTGCCAAACGACTTACGAACGTTGTTGAGTTTAATTTGTGCCATGTGTGAACTCCTGAATTAACCTTTTACGCCGCCAGCAGTGAGACCTGCGACAATTTTACGTTGGAAAATAAGCACTAAAATAACCAGTGGAATCGTGACCATTACAGAGGCTGCCATAATAATGCCCCAAGGGGTTTCGTATTGTGTTGCGCCCGACAATAAACCAATGGCTACCGGAACAGTGCGTTCGCTATTAGACACGGTAAAAGTCAGGGCAAATAAAAATTCATTCCATGCTCCAATAAATGCGAGTAGCCCTGTAGTGACTAAAGCAGGCCACATTAAAGGCATAAATACTTTAGTGATAATTTGCCAAGGCGTTGCACCATCTACTATAGCGGCTTCCTCGATTTCGATAGGCAAGTCACGCATAAAAGTGGTGAGTACCCAGACAGTAAAAGGTAACGTGAAAATGGTATAAGACAGAATTAATGCCCAAGGAGTATTGTATAAACCGATGAAGCGAATTAATTCAAATAAACCCGCTAATACAGCTATTTGGGGAAACATGGATACCGCTAAAATAGTCATTAGCAATAATCCTCGCCCTCTAAAAGAGACGCGAGCTAATGCATAAGACGCAGTGACTGCTAATAATAGGGATAATAAAACCGTAGCAGTGGAGATAAATACAGAGTTTAAAATATTACGCGGAAATTCACCACTATTAAGGACTACCCAGTAGTTACTAAAGTCAAGGCTAGTAATCCAATAATTGACCTCAAATAAAGCAGTACCTGTTTTAAAACTAGTGATCATGGCATAATAGAAGGGGAAAACCGATACTACAACAATGGCAATTACCAGCAGATAAAAAGCAATCGTCTTTAAAATAGTTAAAGCGTTCATTGTTTATCCCCACTTAAATTCAACTTACCAAGCCAAATATATAAAATGACGAATAAGGCAATTAAAGTAAATAGCAAGGTCGATTGAGCAGAGCCATATGCAAATTTATCAAATTCAATCATATTTTCCCGACTAATCACCGACATGGTTTTTGTGTTGGATGAGTTAGGCGTGAGTACATAGATCAAATCAAAAATACGCAAGGCGTCTAAGGTACGGAAAATGACAGCTACCATTAAAGCAGGCTTAATTAATGGTAGAGTGATTTTGAAAAAGACTTTAATAGGATGAATACCATCAATTTTAGCAGCCTCGTACATATCACGAGGTACCATTTGTAAACCTGCCAAGCACAATAAAGCCATAAAGGGCGTAGTTTTCCAAATATCCACCAGTAATACGGCGAACATAGAAGTTTCGGGGTTAGCCGTCCATGCAATCTTTTGCGAGATAAGACCAGCATTAAGCAAAATGTCATTAATAATGCCGAATTGGTCATTGAGCATCCACGCCCACATTTTAGCGGATACAATGGTCGGAATAGCCCAAGGAATTAAAATGGCGGCACGAACTAATCCACGCCCATAGAAATTGGCATTCAGTACTAAGGCAACCATTAAGCCAAAAACGGTTTCAAAAAATACAGAAACGAAAGCAAATCGAATCGTATTCCAAACGGCATTCCACCAAGTGGGGTCTACTAGGGTACCTTTAAAAATAGTACGACCAGAGGGTAGAGTGCGCCAGCTTAAGTAGTTATCAAAACCGACCCATTGACCCGTATATAAGCTACTGAGTGTGGTGTCGGTAAAGCTAAAATAAATAGAGCGTAGTAAGGGATAGGCCGCTACTAATAGTAGGGCAAGAGTCATGGGTAGTAAGAACCACATGGCGGCTTTGATACGCTGCGCCTCGAGTTCTGAGTAAACGGGTTTCATGATGTTACCTCCAAGTCTGAGTCCGACTCTGCGGTAGTAAGTAACAGGTAATGACAGGGCAAGGGGAGCTAACTGTAATGTATCAAGTACTTGTTTTAACAATTATAGGAAGGAGAGTTAATACTCTCCTCCACTACTTTGAGTGGCGTCATTAGCGGCTTTGAAAAGGCCATGCTTACCAAGCATTGCCTTTCAAATCAGAGAGTTCAGCTTCAAGTACTTCTAAGTTTTCTTTTGCAGTACCTTTACCCGCTAAGGTGTTATGTACGGCTGACCAGAATTTAGAGGATACTTCGTTATATTTACCTTTAGTCGGAGCTGATGGACGTGGTACAGCATTAAGGAATACCTCTTTCCAACGAGGGATAATAGGTTGCTGGGCTTTAATGTCAGCATCGTCATAAAGAGCAACTATAGTAGGTAGCTGAGAAGTTTTTAAAGCACGTTCTTTTTGCGCGTCTTTAGAGGCTAAGAACATAGCTAACGAGATAGCGGCGTCTTTATTTTTAGTGTACTTAGATACAGCAACATTCCAGCCGCCTAAAGTAGCGGCTGAACCAGTACCTTCACCGGCTGATGGCAAGGGAGCTACATCAAATTTGCCTTTAATAGGGCTGTCATCAGAGTTGCCTAACGCATAAGCATAAGGCCAGTTACGCATAAATACCGCATTACCTGTTTGCCATACACCACGAGCCTCTTCTTCTTTATAAGATAGGACACCTTCTGGAGAAATACTATTGACCCATGATTTAGCAGCATCGAGAGCAGCAGCGGCTTTATCATTATTAATAGAAATCGTTCCATCTGGTTCTACTACTTGACCGCCCCCGAAAGATTTAACCCATTCCAAAGCGTTACAAGTGAGACCCTCATAGGCATTACCTTGCCACACGAAACCCCAAAGATCTTTACTACCTGCGGTGCGCTCAGCCTCTTGGACTTTTTTCGCAGCTTCGGCAAGTTCACTCCATGTTTTGGGAACAGCTACACCGTGTTTTTCTAGTAAGTCTTTACGATAATAAAGTGCAGGAGCATCAGTGAAAACAGGAAGTGCTACTAATTTACCATTGACTGTTTGAGATTGAATGATAGAAGGGAAGTGGTCTTTGGCTACATCTTTAGCAACGTCAGTTAAATCCAATAATTGTTCAGCTAATTGTGGCGCCCAAATAACATCTGTTTGGTAAACGTCTACGTCTGCATTACCAGCGGCTAGCCATAAACGATATTGAGCAAATTGATCTGTGGTGGAGGAGGGCATAGGAACCACACTGACAGTGTTTCCAGTTTCTTTTTCCCAAGGTTTAACGAGTTCTTTGAGTACTTCGATATCTTTACCAACAGCACCTGATACGAAGTTAACTTGTACGGCGTGTGCAACACTAGCGGCTAGTAGAGTAGTTACTAAAGTGCCTAATGCAAATGTTTGTTTCAACATGCGTTTCATAAGCTCTCCTCCGAGATTTGTAATGGGTATGTAAGCACTTTGGTTTCATACTATTTTTAAATCCAAAACGCTTTGGATAGAGCATAACGAGGATAATTGGATCGTGTCAAGTGACCGATGGGAATTAAACTTTAAGACTGAGTTCATTAGGTTTATAGAGTTGTATTACTTCGGATTTTAATCAGTAACGATGAATAAAAGACAACGGGTGTTGCAGGTAGTACAGCTATATCTACTAGGGGATAATCGGAGGTGCGTTATTCTTTTACAATAGCCCTTTATAAATCGCTTTAAGGATTAATAATCAATATGCGTTATATTTTTTCATGGCTAGCGTGTGTGGTGATGTTAAGTGCTTGTGGGGGGACGGATACTAAGCCTGCCAATACGCCCTCAACACTTACGAATAACACTAATACTAGTAAGGTTGCTGCACCTAACGAGCGTGGAGCAGAGGTATTTCGTAGCCAGTGTATGACCTGTCATGCGGTTGATATGGAGTCAGGGAAAGCCCCACCGATTTTTGCAGTCAAAGATCACACCATTAAGGTTTATGCTGATCGGGAGGCTTTTATTAAACGAGTGGCTACTTGGATAAAAACACCTGACGCCAACGATGTGCTAATGCCGGGAGCGGTTAATAAGTTTGGTTTAATGCCAGCTATGCCACAAATAAGTGATAACGATGCGCAAGCGGTTGCGGCATTTTTATTCGATACTAATCTAAACCAACCGGATTGGTACAAAGCTCATTATGAAGCTGAGCATGGTAAAGCGCCCTGAAACCAAACTATTTCACTAGGATTATAGAGTGAATAGCTTGAGCCAATAAGGCTCTGGTGCTATAATTTCAAAGCCTTGTCGGAAAAGTGGCTTTGAGTAATGAAATAAATTACTCCATATTTTAATGACGACAAGACACCGGATTAAAACGGTAAACTCATATAAAGCCCAGACATGGATTGTCAGGGCTTTTTGTTTTTTTGACCGTCATAGCGGGATGCTAATGACGACCATTGATACATATATTCACAGGTAATTTAATTCATGACTGAAAGTTTTGCTGAACTGTTTGAAGAGAGCCTTTCCTATACCCAAATGCAGCCAGGTTCTCTGGTCAACG
>JBDKGX010000156.1:0-5307 GCA_039797965.1 Pseudomonadota bacterium | reverse complement strand
AGAGTCTGACGATGCCTACTTACCGGAAATTAAGTTTTTATTAGCAAGGTTAGAAGTACTAAAAGACGATCCAAAGTTAAAGGCATTGGAAAGTCGTACTAATAATGATGCTTATATCGAAGGGTTGCGCGATAAAGAAAAAGATTTAGCTACTTTAGAAGGGTTAAAAGTTGGTGCGCATCAGTTTGAAGTAGCTTTATTAGATAAAGAGGCGATTGTTCCAGAGTCGCCCACTAATCCCAAACCGTCATTGATTTTAGGGTTAAGTCTGGTGTTGGGTATGTTTTTAGGTGGTCTATTTTCTGCAATACTAGAGTTGTGGAATCGAGTTAGGTTGGAGTTGGCAACCTAATTTTTGCTGCCTACAATAACAATACTAACCAAATAAATCAGAGGTACGAAGAGCTTACCTCTGATATTAGTGAGTTACTTTACCCCAGTGTATCTAGGTCAATAGTCGTTAGCTAAAATTAAGCAGTCTATATATTAAAGTTTAAAAATTAGCCGTCTTAAAAAATTATTCAAATAACATAACTTGACACTGGGAATAGCTACGGTATTTAATCGACGAGTACGGCATGGGCAGGATTAATAAAAAATACTGTCTGCGCAGTTAGCATTTAATAATACCGCTAGAAGAGAGTTCAGTTATGAGAAAGTTATCTCGTTTAATCACTATTTGCCTACTTACCCTATCACCTTTAAGTCTTACTCACGCCGAAGTTGATCAATTCAAAATGATGGCACCCGCCAATCCAGGAGGCGGGTGGGATACTATTGCGCGTACTTTAGGCGATGCACTGAAAGCGACAGGTCAAGTAAAAAATGTAGTCGTTGAAAATAAAGCAGGTGCTGGTGGTACTATCGGTATGGCGCAGTTTATTAATAATGAAAAGGGCAATCCTAATGCTCTATTAGTGGCTGGAGCGATTACGGTAGGGGCGATTGAAACCAATAAGTCACCTGTTAACTTTACAATGGTAGCACCTATTGCCCGATTAATGGGTGAGTTTGATGTTATTGTAGTTCCAGCGGATTCTCCTTATAAAACTATTACTGAGCTAATGGATGCATTCAAAAAAGACCCCGGTGCGATTAGTTTTGGGGGGGGCTCTGCAGGCGGCGTTGATCATATTATCGCGGGCTTAATGGCTGAAAAAGTGGGTGTAGAGGCTACTAAAGTCAATTATATCCCCTTTGGAGGGGGGGGTGAGGGTAAAGCGGCTATTTTAGGAGGACAGATTACGGCTTATCTCAGTGGTTATGGTGAATTAGTAGATTTGTTATCAGCAAATAAAGTACGTGCCTTGGGTATTAGCGGTGATAAACGTTTAGAGGGTGTTGATATTCCAACCCTAAAAGAGCAAGGCGTTGATGTGGTAATGGCGAACTGGCGTGCCGTATTTGGTGCTCCAGATATTACCGATGAGCAAAAAGCGACTTTAACCAAAATGGTAGAGGAAGCCGTAAAATCGCCTACTTGGCAGGATAAAGCAAAAGCATCGCAATGGACGGATATGATGCTGACGGGTGAAGATTTCAAGAAATTCCTTGAAGAAGAACAAAAGGTTACTGCAGAGACGGTCAAGAAACTCAAAATAGGCGGTTAATATGCTAAAGCGCTTAACCGGCGAACAATGGATTGCCCTTGGGGTAATCCTGATTGGCTTGATTATGGCGTGGCAGATCATGAGTATCCCGAAAAGTACGGGATATGCGGGGGTTGGACCGCGCTTTTTTCCTTCGCTGATTGGGTTTGGTTTAGTGCTGACGGGGGCTATTTTATTTATTAAAAGTCGCCCCTCTCAACATCCTGAAACGGAGGATACGATGGTTGATCCTGAACATCCTTTAGAGCGTGAAATTCCTCATGCTAATTGGAAAATGTTTGGTATTGCCAGTGCTGCCTTAATTATCCATATGAGTACTATCAGTACTTTAGGTTTTACTTTAGCAGGAACAATACTATGTTTCGGAATTTGTTTAGCTCTGGAAAGCCAGCATAAAGTTCGTGATTTAATCCTGTCATTTTTACTGGCGTTAGGGTTATTTCATTTATTCAAATGGTTAGGTTTAAACTTGCCCGCTCTTTTAGTAGGAGGCTGGTTATAAATGGAAGCCTTACACGACTTATTTACCATGGGGTTTGCGACAGCGTTTACCTCTGCTAATCTTTTATGGGCTTTAATTGGATGTACTTTAGGTACAGCCATTGGAGTACTTCCGGGGGTGGGGCCTGCGGTTACCGTAGCCTTATTATTGCCTGTGACCCAAAGTGTTGATCCTACCGGAGCATTAATTATGCTGGCGGGGGTGTATTACGGTGCTATGTTTGGTGGTTCCACGACCTCCATTTTGCTAAATACACCAGGCGAGGCGGGTAGTATTGTGTCGGCACTCGAAGGCAATAAAATGGCTAAAGCCGGACGGGCAGGGGCAGCTCTATCCACTGCAGCGATCGGTTCCTTTGTAGCGGGTACTATTGCCACCTTATTTTTGACCTTATTAGCCCCAGTCATTGCTAATTTCACCTTAAAACTAGGTCCTGTCGAAACTTTTTCTTTAATGGTATTAACCTTTGCAGCGGTATCCGCAGTACTAGGTAACTCACCGCTCAAAGGCGTGATTTCATTATTTTTAGGTTTAGCTATTGGTCTTATTGGTATCGAGCAGCAATCTGGGCAATCACGTTTTACCTTTGGTTTAGCACCCCTACTAGATGGTATTGATATTGTAGTCATTGCTATGGGGTTGTTTGCAGTAGGTGAGACGCTCTACACCGCTACTTATGAAAATGGTATACATGGCGGCTTGGAGAAGCTCACGGGTAAATTTTGGATGACTAAAGAGGAGTGGAAGCGCTCGTGGAAGCCTTGGTTGCGAGGGACTGCAATAGGGTTTCCGTTCGGTACGCTACCTGCGGGGGGTACGGAAATGCCTACCTTTTTGTCCTACTCAGCAGAGCGTAAATTAGCCTCACCAGAGGCCAAAAAAGAGTTTGGTAAGGGAGCCATTGAAGGGGTTGCAGGCCCTGAAGCGGCTAATAATGCCGCAGTCACAGGTACTTTGATTCCTTTACTGACTTTAGGTATCCCAACCTCAGCTACTGCTGCCATTATGTTAGCGGCTTTTCAGCAATATAATATTGCACCAGGTCCCTTATTATTTGATACCAATCCTGAATTAGTGTGGGGATTAATAGCCTCTCTCTATATCGGCAATGTAATGTTATTGGTCTTAAATCTGCCTTTAGTAGGGTTATGGGTGCAACTGTTAAAAGTACCTCGTCCGTTGCTTTATGGCGGCATTGTTTTGCTTGCTACGATGGGAGCTTATGCCTTACGCCAGAACTGGTTTGACTTATTATTACTTTATATCGTGGGACTGATGGGATTTGTGATGCGTCGCTATGATTTTCCTGTTGTCCCCTTGATTGTTGGTTTAATTGTAGGGCCTATGGCTGAAAAGTTTTTCCGCCGGGCTATGTCTATTCATCAAGGTGACTTAACGGTATTTTTGACCCAGCCTATTTCACTAACTATTTTGATTATTACCGTTTTAATCTTGATAGTGCCTACCTTATTAAAACGCAGACAAGCTTATTTAACTAAATAGGCTCTACTGCGAGCAGTCAATGAGTCAATGTAGGGGCAATTAGTTACGTTACTACTTGCCCCTAGTAAGTAATAAATCTTAAAGCCTAGGTTTAACTTTACTGGCGGCTAATGTGGCATTTTGTCGTGCTTCATCAATTGTACTAGCGCGTGCTAACGCTACCCCCATTCGGCGCCGCTCAAAAGATTCGGGTTTACCAAACAGGCGAATATCTGTATTAGGTACTTGTAGCGCCTCGTCCACCCCTTCAAACGAAATGCCTTGCGCTTCTAGTCCACCATAGATCACCGCACTCGCTCCGGTAGAGTGCATCGCCGTATTAACGGGTAGCCCTAAAATAGCGCGAGCGTGTAGTTCAAATTCACTTTGGTATTGAGTCGCCAAGGTCACTAGTCCGGTATCGTGGGGGCGAGGGCTCACTTCTGAAAACCAAACCTCGTCGCCTTTCACAAATAGCTCTACCCCAAACAAACCTCGCCCGCCTAAATTGCCCGTGATTTTGGCAGCAATCTCGTGGGCTTTAGCTAGTGCTACCTCACTCATGGGCTGAGTTTGCCAGCTTTCTACATAATCACCCTGTACTTGGCGATGACCAATTGGATTACAAAAATGGGTTTCAATGTCGCCCTTAGCGCCTATGGCTCGCACGGTTAACAAGGTGATTTCATATTCGAAATCAATCCCTTGCTCGACAATCACTCGACCGTGATTTACCCGTCCTGCTGAAAGCGCATACTCCCATGCCGCCTCAATTTGCTCGGCATTTTTGAGCATCGATTGCCCTTTACCAGAAGACGACATAACCGGTTTAATAAAACACGGGTAGCCCACCGTCTCCACGGCTTGACGCATGTCCTCAAGACTTGAGGCAAAAAAGTACTGGGAAGTGGGTAAGCCTAAGGTTTCTGCAGCAAGGCGACGGATACCTTCACGATTCATCGTTAGTTGGGTCGCGCGAGCGGTAGGGATGACTTCTGCCAAACCGTCTTTCTCAATAGCGGCTAATTCATCGGTGGCAATCGCTTCAATTTCTGGCACGATGAGATGTGGGCGTTCTTGCTCCACTAGCGCCCTTAGTGCCTGTGGGTCAGCCATATTAATGCTGTAAGAACGATGAGCGACCTGATGTGCAGGTGCATTCGGATAGCGATCTACCGCAATGACTTCTACCCCTAAGCGTTGCAATGAAATGATCACCTCCTTACCTAATTCGCCACTGCCTAACAACATAACCTTAGTGGCTGAGGGTGAAAGTGGGGTTCCAATACGCATCTAAAGTACTCCAAATCTAAACGCAAAAAGAACATTTTAACATTGATTATCTTGAGTAAAGCACGGTAATAGAGATTTTCCCTGCTAGAGGAGGTTTTTAGTAAGTCAGGAAAATACTCACTATGATCAGGCTAACTATTTTTAAAATGAGATTGCAGAGATGACAACTCTTCTTAAACCCTTAATCAAAGTAGCGCTGGTAGGAGCAGTAGTTTGGTTAGTGACCGCGTGTGTGAGTACGCCTGTGGGAGTAACCACGGTACAAAACTTTGATGCGCAACGTTATTTAGGCAAATGGTACGAAATAGCACGGCTAGATAATCGGTTTGAGCACGGTTTGGAACAAATTAGTGCTGAGTATAGTTTTCGTCCTGATGGGCAACTAAAAGTACTCAATCGTGGGTTTAATACCAGCACTCA
>JBDKGX010000155.1:0-5322 GCA_039797965.1 Pseudomonadota bacterium | reverse complement strand
CAACGGCGTGCCCTGCGGCAAAAACTTATGTTGAAAATACATTACCTAAACGTTGGGAGGAAGAAGCTAAAAACACAGCTAGTCTGACGGGGTGGGATGTGAATTCTATTCGCAAGAAAATTACTGAAACCAAACCTAAAATCTAGTGTATCTAAGAGAGTGGTATTAACATGGAAGTACTTGATCTTAAGTACTTCCTAGTGTACCGGTACGGTACTTATCCATAACTATGTGAAGAATTTATATTTCAATAAAAACAGTATTTAACCTTTTTAAAATGCACCCTAAACTTAGTAATATAACTATGAATGAAAAAGACATGATCAGCAAAGGCAAGTTTTTAAGCCTTATTTTACGCCACAATCCTAGCAAAATTGGTTTAACCCTAGACGAAAATGGTTGGGCACCTGTCGACATACTATTAATACAATTAGCCAAACATCATCATAAACTGACAATGGAGCAATTAGAGCTCATTGTCGAAACTAATAATAAAAAGCGTTATAGCTTCAATGAGGGCAAAACTAAAATTCGTGCCAATCAAGGGCATTCATTAAAAGACATTGATTTAGGTTTAGAGGCTAGAATACCCCCTAAAATACTTTATCATGGTACAGCGAGTCGTTTTTTAAAGGCAATTATGCAAGAGGGTATTAATAAAGGCTCTCGTCAGCATGTACATTTATCAATAGATTTAGTCACGGCAAAAAATGTCGGCTCTCGACATGGTTTGCCCGTAATTTTAGAAATTGATGCTGAAAAGATGCAAGCTGAGGGGTTCAAGTTTTATTGCTCGGATAATGGAGTATGGCTTACAGATCACATTCCTGCTCAGTACCTAACACAATTAGATTAGAATCCCATGGGGTATTTTGATTAATGAGTGTTGTTAAATATTGCTCGGTTATTTTTGCTTGTCCAGCCGTACTTTCTTCCGCATACATTTCGGCTCGAAACATATTACTATTAGGTAAGCTGTGGGTATACCAAGCAATATGTTTACGAGCAATGCGACAACCTGAATACTCATCATAAAACTGATACAAGTCGTTTAAATGTTGGAGAAGTACTTCACGGATTTCAATTAATTCAGGGCGTGGTAATAACTGCCCAGTCTGTAAATAATGTTGAATCTCGCGAAAAATCCACGGCTGTCCTTGCGCTGCCCGCCCAATCATAATTGCATCTGCATGGGTTTCATCGAGTACTTGTTTAGCTTTTTGAGGGCTATCAATATCACCATTGGCAATTACGGGAATTTTAAGATGTCGTTTTACTTCAGCAATTAGTTCATAACGTGCATTGCCTGTATACATTTGGTCACGAGTACGCCCATGAATAGCAATCGCCGCAATCCCCGCTTGCTCTGCCATTTGTGCTACACGAATAATATTTTCCTTGCCCTGTAAAAAACCTAAGCGTGTTTTTAAAGTCACGGGCACATCGACCGCATCCACTACGGTTTCTAAGATACGTTTTACTAAATCTTCATCTTGTAAAAGAGCTGAGCCGGCTAATTTTTTGCACACCTTTTTCGCAGGACAACCCATATTAATATCGACAATTTGCGCGCCATTCATGACCTGATAGCGTGCGGCTTCGGCGAGTAGTTTGGGATCTGAACCTGCAATTTGGGCAGAAATAGGTGCCAGTTCACCGTCAAAATTAGCCCGATAAAACGATTTACGTTGGGCGTAGAGGGTAGCATCTGCTGTCATCATTTCACTGACCGCATGACCTGCACCAAAGTACTTACATAAAGTGCGAAACGGGCGATCTGTCACCCCCGCCATGGGGGCAACGATGAGATTATTGGTGAGTGTATAAGAACCTATTTTCATGGGCGCGAATTCTAACGACTCAATCACTAAAATAAAACACTGCACTTGATGTATTAAACGGCAATCGTGCACCGACTGGCATTAAGTAAGCGTGCTCGATAGGTACTTTAAGGGAGTCAATATAGCCATCAGTAATAATTAACAAGGGACCTTTATCAGGAAAGTCATCGGCTTTTAGCAATAACTCCACCGCGGGTTGCAATACTGTACCGCCACGCCCTTTGACCTCAACACTTTCTAACAAACGCTCAGCTTCAATATAGCCTGCGTCATACGGTAAGGCATCACAAAATACGACACGTACATAGCGTACTTCACGACTCATGGCATACGCTGCAATCGCCCCCAATGCCATACCGATTTGCAACCGACTCATTGACCCAGAAGTATCCAGTATTACGCCAAAAGTACGCTCTTTAGCAGGTATTTCACGGGAGTCAAGGGCAGGTCTAGCAATATCGGGGGTAGAGCTTTGCCGCCGACTTGTTCTGGCGTAGGTGCGCCGTGGCTCAATGGGGGGAAAGAATTGATCTAGCCATTCAGTGAGTTTGACATCCCATGGAATCGGACGTTGATTAATGGCTTTAATTTCTTCAATAAGCCCTGCAGGTAATAAGCCGCGTCCGGTTTGTAGCACATACTCACAGCCTTCTTGTAGTGAACGTCGATAAAACTCATCCAATGCCATCCCTTCACCTCGCGTCCACCAGCTAGGAGATTTTTCTAAAATCACATCAGGTAAACCATTTGCACACGGGGTTTTAGTTTTTTGTAGTTTGCGTTGCCAACGTAGGCTTTTGGTAATTTCATCATAAATATCCTCGGCACCACGCCCCGCCAGCAATGGATCATACAACATGCCTACACTAGGGATTTGCCCCACTCGCATCTCCATCAACCAGCCATTAATCACATAATCACAGGCTACATTCCACAAAAAAGCATCGCGCCCCTGAGTACGCACATCGTGGCGCAGGCCTATATGTAAGTACTCATGCAATAAAATAAAGATTAATTCGTTTTTGCTAAACCGCCACCGTGGATGAATATAAACTTCTTTCAAATACGGATTGATAGCAGCAATTTCAATATGCTGGCGATCACAAATACCACCGTCTTCAATAAGTTTAAAGCTACTAGCCAACGCAGATAGCAGTGGGAAAGAGCTAATAATCCAGTTCTGTGCAGCTTTAAGCTCCTCACTGAGATTAATTCGAGCAGTGGTTTTATCGGCGATCCCAACGACGGCTTGTTGTACGGCTGCATTGAGAGCATAAGCAAAAGTACTTTGGCGTTTTTGTTGTATTTTGGCATTCAGGCAATTGGCATCAAGTAGTTTCCATGTAGGCTCGGTCACACCTAACCCGTGACCTTTGTAGTCAGCTAATTTATTTTCACTCAATAAAAATTGTGCTAAATCTTGTTCCGATTGCATAGGCAAACCTGCCAGCGTTGGAATTCGCAGTACTTGAGGCGGTGTACCAATATTAATTTGCCCCAAAAAGTGATGCGTATACAACTCACAAGCCGTCATCCAAGCCCGATTGTTAGGTTGTAAATGTCCTAGCCCCACATGCAAGTACCCCATAGCTAATACATACATCCACTCATGTACGGTGAGAGGGGCTTTATAATTAATATTAAAAGTGACGGTTACCCCCTCACTACGCCATGAGTTATCTTCACGCTCAACAAGCTGTGCCAATACAGGTGAGTTTAACGTTGCTGTGGGGTAAACGTTGAGTAGCCCAGACAGCTCTTTAAATAATGCAAAAGTATGTAAGCTTTGTTGTGCGGCTAGAATCATTTCACGTTGTTTATCAACTTTAGCTTGTTGTGATTGATTAGTTTTGCTCATGATAGACAAGTACTGCGTATGAGTTATTGTTTACGGTTTAATAGGCGAGGTAAATCGCGGGCGATTTCAATCATAAACCAGTCGGGTAGTAGTTTGCTTTGCTCGTCCTCCGCCATCACCAGTTGCGCCATTTCTAAGGAAATACGCGACAGTTGAATCAATAAATCTTTAGAGCGTCGGATCAGTTCATTGACCTCGGCACCCACTTTGATTTTTTCAGGTGGCAGATTTTTCATTAAATGCGCTCGGAAGCTTTGCACCATAAAGTACAAAATATCGCGTTCTTCCGGTTTTTCTGGCCAGCCTTGCTCGCCTTTTATAATGGCATGAATACCGTACATATATTGCTTTTGCTTATAAAAGCCACAGAACTGTTGGGCATGATGAGGCGTCAGCAAACCAGAGGCTAATTGTTTAACCTGTACCTCATTAAGCTGGGTACCATAAGCCTGCATAGCATCAGATAACATGTGCCAACTGCGCGGAGTAGAAAATGGTTCTTCATGTTTGGGTGGTTTTGACCATAAATGATCTGGGCGAATGTGAATGTACTCGGTAATCAAAGGATGAATAGAGGCGTATTCTGCCCATTTTAGCCAAGTCCTTGAGTCAGCACGTAAACTGACATGCACCATACGATTGATTAATGCCGAGGAGAGTGGTTTTACAATGGCGGCATCTTCAGCACGATTGCCTGCTCCGATCACAATCGAGCCCTCAGGCAAGATAAACTCACCAATGCGCCGATCATTAATGAGGCTGTAAAAGGCTTTTTGGACATCTTGTGAACAGGCATTGAGTTCATCTAGAAATAAACAAAACGGTTTATCTCGTGCGATCAATGTGGGGGGGCAAAAGCGTGATTTGCCATCGATAATTTGGGGCACGCCAATAATATCTTCGGGAGCCAGTTGGGAGCCTAATAAACTCACACACTCTAAACCCACTTCGCGTGCAAATTGTTCGACTAGTGAGGATTTACCGATGCCGGGTGGCCCCCAAATAAAAATCGGTCGAACAGGTGCGACCGTTAAAAGTACTTCAAATAGCTCATCAGTAGTGAGCGTTTGGGCTGCTTGCATATTGAATGGGTGTTTCGATTAAAATTATTAATTAAGTTTAGCTTAAATTTAAGCCAAAGTATCATTGTTCAGCTAAGTACTAGCGTTCCATGCTGGCTCCAAGTACTTGCCTTGTAGTTGCACTAAGAATCACTCTACACTAACGATTACCCTCATAATAAGCGAGTACTTTTATGTTCGTTGTTATCTTTCGTGCAACAGTCAAACAGTTTGATAGTGAATATACAAAAACGGCGGCGCGTATGCGTGAATTAGCTTTGAGTGAGTTTGGTTGTTTGGAGTTTCATCCTGTTTGTGAGGGTAATCAAGAAGTTTCCTTATCGTATTGGTCTAGCGAGGAAAATATTAAGGCATGGCGTCAACACCCTGAGCATATTAAAGCCCAGCAATTAGGGCGTGAGTGCTGGTATGAGGATTATCAAGTACAGGTTTGTGAAATTAAACGTGATTATAAAAGCTAATGTCTCCCGTACTTGAAACCAAGCGTTTAATTTTACGACAATGGCAAGACCGTGATTATTTACCTTTTGCACAATTAAAT
>JBDKGX010000154.1:0-5361 GCA_039797965.1 Pseudomonadota bacterium | reverse complement strand
GTGCCGTGAGCGTTAATGTAATCGACTTGTTCTGGGTTAATGCCAGCATCACGCAACGCATTACGCATACAGCGAGCAGCACCCTCGCCACTTTCAGAAGGTGAGGTCATATGATAGGCATCGCTGCTCATACCATAGCCAATCAGTTCGCAATAAATGCGAGCGCCCCGTGCTTTGGCATGCTCGTATTCTTCTAACATGAGAATACCCGCACCGTCACCCAGTACGAAACCATCACGGTCTTTATCCCATGGACGACTGGCTAACTCAGGTGCATCATTACGAGTAGATAATGCCCGCGCTGCCGCAAATCCACCGATGCCTAAGGGAGTAGATCCCATTTCAGCACCGCCCGCTAACATAGCATCAACATCGCCATACGCAATCATACGGGCTGCATCACCAATACTATGAGTAGCCGAGGCGCACGCTGACACGATAGACATATTAGGCCCTTTCAGACCTAGCATGATGGATAGGTTACCTGCCACCATGTTAATAATACTGCTGGGTACAAAGAAGGGCGAAACTTTACGTGGACCACCATTTAAAAAGGCTTCGTAATTGCGCTCAATGGTTTCTAAACCACCAATCCCTGAACCCACTAATACACCAATACGTTCGGCATTAGCTTCTGTTACTTCTAAACCAGAATCTTTAAAAGCATCAATACCCGCACCAATCCCATAATGAATAAAAGTATCCATCTTTTTGAGATCTTTGGCTTTAATGTATTCGGTTGGCTCAAAGCCTTTAACGTTACCCGCAATTTGTACCGAGAATGCACTGGTATCAAATAAATCTGCGCTAATACGGTTAATACCGCTACGACCTGCTTTGATATTGTCCCATGCGGCTTCTAACTTAGAACCCACTGGGGATACAATACCTAGCCCCGTTACTACTACACGTCGTTTAGACAAACTAATCGCCCCTTAGTCAGGTCAATACGATGGCGGTTGCAATCCTAGAGATTGCAACCCAATAAGACTTATTAATTACTCTTTGCTTTGATGTGCTTTGATATAATCAATGGCTTCTTGCACAGTCGTAATTTTTTCGGCTTCTTCGTCTGGAATTTCAGTACCAAACTCTTCTTCCAAAGCCATTACTAGTTCAACAGTATCTAGTGAATCCGCGCCTAAATCGTTAGTGAAAGAAGAATCGATTTTCACCTCATCTTCTCCAACACCTAATTGCTCAACTACGATAGCTTTGACGCGTGCTTCGATATCACTCATGGTCTCTTTTTCCTCATTAAAAAATCTGTTCAGTACCTACTCCGACGTATTCTAGTGAAAACCGTTTACGCACGCCAGCAAGAACAGTAATAATATTAATACAATATTAAAGGCTATAGGAAAGCGAAGGCTTACACCATCAGCATTCCGCCATTAACATGAATCGTTTCCCCTGTAACATAAGCACCTGCAGGAGATGCTAAAAACAATACAGCGCTTGCAATTTCTTGGGCTTGCCCTAAACGTCCCAATGGGATATTAGCTAACATAGCATTACGTTGTACTTCAGAAAGCTCTTTAGTCATATCCGTATCAATAAACCCTGGAGCTACGACATTAACGGTCACATTACGTGAGCCAATTTCACGAGCTAATGATTTACTAAATCCTACTAAACCTGCTTTAGCCGCCGCATAGTTAGCCTGACCTGCATTTCCCATAGCTCCAACGACAGAAGATATAGAAATAATCCGACCTTTTTTAGCTTTCATCATGCCACGCATACAGGCTTTGCTCATGCGAAAAATCGAGGTGAGATTAGTGGCAATAATGTCATCCCACTCCTCGTCTTTCATGCGCATCAGCAAATTATCGCGAGTAATGCCTGCATTGTTCACCAAAATGGTAGCCGAACCGTGACTTTTAGTCACATAGTCCATGAAGCTTTCAATAGAGCTGCTGTCTGCTACATTGAGTACTTTACCTTCGCCTTGTATACCGGCTGCCTTTAAGTACTCAGTAATGGCTTGTGCGCCTGATTCGCTCGTGGCTGTTCCAATAACTTTAGCACCATATTGCCCCAAAGTTTCAGCAATCGAACGTCCAATACCACGGCTAGCACCGGTTACAATGGCAACTTCGCCTGTTAGATCAAATAAATTCATGCGGATTATCCTTGTAATGCTTGAACAGCTTTCAAGGCTGTGTCGAGACTGGCATTGTCGTAAATAGCCAATGCTTCAAGTTTACGATCAATACGGCGATTTAAACCGGTTAATACTCGACCTGGACCAAATTCAATTAATAATTGAGCTTGATATTGATCACGCAGCGCTTCAATAGTTTGGGTCCAACGGACAGGTTTATAGAGTTGCTCGGCGAGTGCGCTACGAACCCCTGCTGAAGTAGTTGCTGCTTTAGCATCCACATTATGGAGTACTGTAAATTCGGGGGCGTTTAGTAATGTATGACTTAGCTCTCTGGCTAAAATACTAGAGGCTTCTTTCATTAAGCTACAATGAGATGGCACACTGACCGGAAGCTTTACGGATTTTTTAGCCCCTGCTTCCACTAATGCAGCTAGTGCTTGATCCACGGCGGAGGTCTGACCCGCAATAACGACTTGACCCGGTGAATTAAAATTAACTGCTTCAACGACTAGACCAGTAGCACTAACATCCGCACAAATTTTAATAATTAATTCATCGTCTGCACCGAGTACGGCAGCCATAGCTCCTTCACCTGCGGGCACTGCACTTTGCATTAATCGTGCTCGTTCGGCTACTAATTGCACAGCATGATGCAACTCTAAACAATTAGCCGCGACTAACGCCGAGTACTCACCTAAGCTATGCCCCGCACCTGCGGTTGGCTCACAACCACCTTGCTGTAACCATACACGCCATACCGCTACTCCTGCTGCCAGCATAGCAGGTTGGGTAATAGTCGTTTTATTTAAATCAGCCTCAGAGCCTTCTTGCACTAAGTGCCATAAGTCATAACCTAAGGTATCTGACGCTTGTTGAAAGGTATCTGTCACAATAGAAAAACTACTAGCTAGTTCCGCAAGCATACCTACTGACTGAGACCCTTGACCGGGGAAGAGTGCTGCAACAGCCACGATTAGCCTCCATAACCCTAAAAATAATAATAAATTGAGGTATCGTAATCGAAACCTCTGACTAAATCACGTCTTGCATGTAAAAAGAACTTGTCATATTAGCCAGTCAAGCGATAATACGCCCGTCTATTTATTTGTAACTGAGTTATGGCAAGAGAAGATTATATTGAAATGGAAGGGAATGTGGTTGACACATTACCCAATACCACATTCCGCGTTGAGTTAGACAACGGCCACACGGTTATCGCCCATATTTCGGGTCGTATGCGTAAAAACTATATCCGTATTTTAACGGGTGACCGCGTAACGGTGCAATTAACCCCTTACGATTTGACTAAAGGTCGTATCAGCTATCGCAGCAAATAAAAAGCCCCAATGTAATCACTGAGGCTTTTTTTCTAAAGTACTTAGCCGACATACATGTAAGTTATGTCGGTAAGAATTCTATTATCTAAACAACAGCTTCTTCAGGCATTTTTTGCTGAACACCTTTGTACTTTAGACACAATTCATCTTTATCCGTACATACAGAAACTTCAACTTGTCCGCCTTGGGCTAAATCACCAAATAGGATTTGCTCAGCTAGTGGCTTTTTGATGTGCTCCTGAATAACACGCTCCATAGGTCTCGCTCCCATTAAGCGATCATATCCTCTGACAGCTAACCATGATCGAGCATCTTCGTTCACAATGAGAGTTACTTTTTTGGGCTCTAGTTGTACTTCTAGGCGAATGATGAACTTATCCACTACGGATTTAATCACATTCTCGTTAAGTGGATTAAACTGAATAATACCAT
Organism: Pseudomonadota bacterium; assembly: GCA_039797965.1. Classification (GTDB taxonomy): domain Bacteria; phylum Pseudomonadota; class Gammaproteobacteria; order Thiotrichales; family Thiotrichaceae; genus Thiofilum. The sequence goes on along the minus strand of JBDKGX010000154.1, from coordinate 1,482 downwards.
CTAGACGATTACGAAACTCTGGGCTAAACATCCGTTTTACGGCTTCCATAGCATCACTAGTATGGTCTTGATGTTTAAAGCCTAACGACTTGCGGCTAATGTTCTCAGCGCCTGCATTGCTGGTCATCACTAGAATCACGTTACGAAAGTCGACTTTGCGTCCATTAGTGTCTGTTAAGGTACCGTGATCCATCACTTGTAAGAGCAAATTAAACACATCTGGATGAGCTTTTTCGATTTCATCTAGTAAAAGTACTGCGTGAGGATGTTTATTAACAGCATCTGTCAATAACCCGCCCTCTTCATAACCCACATACCCAGGGGGCGCACCAATTAGACGAGATACGCTATGACGCTCCATATACTCCGACATATCAAAACGTAAAAACTCAATGCCTAGACGTTGGGCTAATTGCTTAGTCACTTCAGTCTTACCCACCCCAGTAGGCCCTGCAAATAAGAAGGAGCCAATAGGACGTGTATCTTCACGTAGCCCTGAGCGCGCCATTTTAATGGCTGAGGTTAGTTGTACGATGGCATCGTCTTGCCCAAAGATAACCATTTTTAGATCACGCTCTAAGTTGCGTAATACATCTACGTCGGAACTTGATACTGTTTTAGGCGGAATACGAGCAATTTTCGCAATAATTTCCTCAATGTCAGTTACGGAAATGGTTTTCTTACGGTTAGCTGCGGGTTTTAAGCGGCGATTAGCACCCGCTTCATCAATGACATCAATAGCTTTATCGGGTAAATGACGATCATTAATATATTTAGCCGAAAGCTCAGCAGCAGCACGTAATGCCGTTTGGGTATAACGTACATCATGGTGCTCTTCAAAACGTGTTTTTAAACCCTTGAGAATTTCGTAGGTCTCATCAACGCTAGGTTCTGGCACATCAATTTTTTGGAAACGCCGCGCTAAAGCACGGTCTTTTTCAAAAATACTGCGGTATTCTTGATAGGTTGTTGAGCCAATGCATTTCATATCACCATTGGAAAGTACTGGTTTGATTAGATTTGACGCATCCATCGTACCACCTGATGTTGCGCCTGCCCCAATGATAGTATGAATCTCATCAATAAATAATATGGCATTAGGCTCTTGTTTAAGCTGCGTGATAACTGCTTTTAAACGTTTTTCAAAATCGCCACGATATTTAGTACCCGCTAATAAAGCTCCTAAATCCAGAGAGTAAATTATCGCATCCGCTAGTATTTCAGGAACTTCACCATCCACGACACGTTTTGCTAACCCTTCAGCAATTGCCGTCTTACCAACTCCTGCCTCCCCTACTAGTAAGGGATTATTTTTGCGACGACGACACAGTACTTGAACGGTACGTTCTATTTCTTGATCGCGCCCAATCAAAGGATCAATTTTACCCGCTAATGCTTGTTGGTTGAGGTTGGTTGCAAACTTATCCAAGGCTTTTTCAGCCCCGCCTTCCTCACCAGAAGAAGACTCCGTATTGGGGGCGT
>JBDKGX010000153.1:0-5476 GCA_039797965.1 Pseudomonadota bacterium | reverse complement strand
TTCGTTGGCGAGCAGGTTGCCTATCACCGACTGACGTCAAAGATTCTACAAGTACTGATACCCGTTGCGTGATCAATCAGACACCACAATATGCTGAAATAACACAGCAAGTCGTGGATATACCGCCCACCTTTACATGGCGTACCATTCCCGCTGAGTATGTTGATGTAGAGCGAAAAGTCTTGGTGAAGTCTGGCAAAGGTACCGGATTAATCCCTGCCGAATATCGCACCGTGGATCTGCATCACGTGGTCAATCGCTGGACGGTAGGTGCGGCTGATCTTTCACATAAATATCAAGAGATTACTATTCAAGTACTCGAACGTCCTGCCCGTGTATTACGTCAAGTGAGTTTATGCGAAGCACAACTGTCTGAAACGGATATTAAAAACTTACAACGTCGCCTTGCAAAGCTAAGCGGACAAGATTTAACAGTCAATGGTAAGATGGATGGCGCGACACGCGTTGCTTTATTACGTTTTCAAGAGCAACAGCGTTTAGCTCAAGGTGCAATAACTCTAGAAACATTGCAAGCCTTGGGTTTTGAGTAGTACCTAACATAAAATGACGGATATTTAAGGGAAGCACTATGACTGATGCAGCGGGTATTTTATTGGGGAAGGGAGACGAGGCAGTTTATCTCAACCCACGTTTTGCTAATCGTCACGGTTTGATTGCTGGCGCTACCGGAACGGGTAAAACAGTATCATTACAATTACTAGCTGAAAGTTTTTCCCGTATGGGTGTGCCTGTCTTTTTAGCGGACATCAAAGGTGATCTCACGGGTATTAGTCAGGCAGGTAAACCTAATCCTAAAGTCGAAGAACGTTTAAAAACCTTAGGTATTAATGACCATAGCTTTGAAGGTTGCCCGACGGTTATCTGGGATATTACGGGCGAGCGCGGTCATCCCGTGCGTACCACCATTTCTGAGATGGGACCTTTATTACTTGCCCGTTTATTAGAGCTGAATGATACCCAAGAGGGTATTTTAAATATTGCTTTCAAATTAGCCGATGATCAGGGTTTATTGCTGCTTGATATGAAAGACCTGCGCTCTATGTTGCAGTACTTAGGCGAGCATGCCAGTGAACTCCAAAATACCTACGGCACGATTACTTCCTCCTCTATTGGCGCGATTCAACGCCGTCTTTTAGTACTGGAACAACAAGGGGCTGAAAAGTTTTTTGGTGAGCCAGCTCTTAACCTCATGGACTTCATTCGCACGGACTCGCGTGGCTATGGTCAGGTTAATATTTTAGCGGCGGATCGGTTGGTGAATAGCCCCAAGCTCTATTCCACTTTCCTACTGTGGATGCTGTCTGAGCTGTTTGAGTCCTTGCCCGAAGTGGGTGATTTAGATAAACCCAAACTAGTGTTTTTCTTTGATGAGGCACACTTGCTATTTACCGATGCCCCTAAAGCCTTAGTGACTAAAGTCGAGCAAGTGGTGAAGCTGATTCGCTCTAAAGGGGTGGGGGTGTACTTTATTACTCAAACACCTTTAGATATTCCTGAGACGGTGCTAGGGCAACTCGGTAATCGGGTGCAACACGCGTTACGTGCTTTTACACCGCGTGATCAAAAGGCTGTCAAAACCGCTGCCGAAACCTTCCGTGCTAATCCAAAACTGGACACGGCTGAAGTCATTATGGAAATGGGGGTAGGGGAAGCCTTAGTTTCTACCTTACAAGATAAGGGTATTCCTAGCATAGTTCAGCGTACTTTAATAGCGCCTCCTCGCTCGCAAATTGGCCCTGTTGATGAAGTCACTTGGCAAACTTTATTGCGCTCTAGCCCTTATGCAGGGCGTTATGATGCTATGATTGATCGCACCTCTGCCTATGAAGTACTGCAATCACGCGCTCAACAAGCCACCTTGCAAGCCCAAGCGGGTACGGAGCAAAAATCTACAACCCGACGCTATGAGTCTAACGCGAGTAACAACGGTGTGATGGATAGTATTCAAGAGGTGGGTGAAGCCTTTGCTAAAAATCTTGCCCGTTCGGTGGGTTCTAAGCTGGGGCAACAAATCGTGCGCGGTATTTTAGGCTCATTATTTAAATAATCTCATAACCTTCCCTCTCACCTTCTTTGCCGAGGGAGGTGAGAATAGTCAAGTACTCTTACTATGCAACCCACGATCACTCTAATTATCCCTCAAGCGCTTGAGCCATTATCTTTATGGGAGCGTGATTTTGGTTTTAAACTAGAAAGCGCTCTCTTCAAAACTCTATTTAATCCTAAGTACTTAAAGACAATACCTGCACAAGGTATTGAGAACACCATTGGGTACTTAGCAGGTTTAAGTACTCAATCGTTATCTATAGCAGCATGGCGTTATGCTGTCCAATTTGGTGAGTTACCTAAAGTACCTGTTTTATGTGCTGACTTAGTAAAGTTAGAATCGGGTTTAGATTGCGTTAAAATTGTGCCGCATTTACCTGTTATAACCCCTCAAGAAAGCGAACGAGTCGCTAAAGTACTCAATCCTTTTTTAGCTCAAGATAACTGTCAATGGCTAGAAAAAGATAATTATGGCTATTTATTATTAGATAAAAATCCTACTATTCAAACCACCGCATTATCTGAAGTACTCGGTCAAAATATTTTTCCTTTTTTACCGCAGGGTGAAAAGTCAGAACGAATTTATTGGCATAGATTGTTAAATGAAATTCAGATGCTCTTACATCAACCATCTTTAGGGCAAAGTACTACTCAAGATTTTAATGGTATTTGGTTATGGGGTAACGGTGAATCTGGTATTCAATATGAAAGCACCATTCAGCAACTAATAGGTAACTCGTTGACGCTAGAAGCGATGGCTTATGGTATTAAGGCTCAATACTCAAAACTCAGTAATAAAAATATCAGTACTTTAACTAATGACACGATAATAGTACTAGACCAGTTAATATTACCTGCTTTAGCGGATGATATTAGTACTTGGCAAAGTACTTGGACTGATCTAGAGAAGGGTTATTTAGAGCCATTATTAGCGCTAGCTAAGCAAAATAAAATAAAATTACAAATAAGCACAGGTAATCAAAATTTATATCAAATTGTGAATAAGCCTTTTTGGCGTTTTTGGTGAGAGTCCTCAAGGTATCCCTTTAAGTACTCCAAATCCGCGGTGCAAGGGCTGGTTTATTCATAATAATAGGACGAATGATGCTCCAAACCGCGCGAAAAAGTTGATGCGCTTCCGCTGTACTATTGCCCAAGTAGCGCACGATCAAAACTTCACGTAATAGGGTAGTACCTGCTGTACCTTGTTGAGTGTGCTCACATAATTCACGTATAGGTTCAAGTACTTCAGCAGGGCAAGGGGTTGCCATTAAGTTTGCAAACACAGGTTGAGAGCGCAAGCCTGCACTGGCTTGTAATGCAGTCAACGAGTGAATACGCTGTTTATCCATAATTAATAATTTGCCATTGCGCTTTAGCTGAGTGCTCACCGTCACTTGTCCTGAGTCAAACACTTCATTAATAGCGGGGCGACCTAAGCAATGTACTTCCCAGCCTATAAAGCGAGCATCGCCTTGTAGGTTAATATCAGTACTTAAGGTACTTAGGGTTTGTGGAAAGTAAATAGACTCTTGGGGCAACCATTCGAGTGCGCCCTTTTGTACGGTGAGTACTTGATGTTGGTGGGCAGTCAAACCTGCTGAACGATAAAATTTAGTAGCCCCAGGCGTGGTCAATAGCGCATGAGCATGGGGTTGAACGTTGACCTCAATCGCAAGTTTATCACCCCCGACGACTCCGCCCGGAGGGTGCAAAATATAACCATGACAAACGTCGCCTTCTGGATAAAAAGGTCGTTGCAATGCCAAGGGGCCATATTGTTGGCGCTGACTGAGTAGTGTCTTTTGGTTTTGCTCACTAAAGGTCAGTGCTAGATGAGCTTGCCAACCTGAAAGGCTGTGGTTAGCGGTCATTACGTGTGCGGGAGCGTTGCCAGAGTTTATAAGCCACGCCAGCCATTATAAATATTGGGAGCGCAAATAGGGCATGCACTAATAGGTGCGCCACTTCATGGTGCATTTCTGCGTGTGGAAAAGGTGCATTATGAGCCAATGCCAAAGGCGAACATAGCGTGAAACTCGCTATTAATAGGTAATTACGCATAAAGTACTCCAATAGTGTCAAATCATGCTGTGCCATAGTTAAGCAGCTTTTGTGCCAGTCTAAACAGCACTAGGTCAGTAGTTTTGTAGTAAGGAAACATTTTTGTTTTAAACTACACACTATTAATCACATAGGAGTAAAACGGATGCTAGTGACTACTACCCCCACCATTGAAGGCAAACCCATTGCTAAGTACTTAGGTATTGTATCGGGAGAAGCCATTATGGGAGCTAATTTTGTAAAAGATATTTTTGCTCAAGTACGCGATTTTGTGGGGGGGCGCTCAGCGACTTATGAACGTGAAATGCAAAACGCACGTGAGATTGCACTACAAGAATTACAAGAGCGTGCTAAAGCTATGGGGGCGAATGCGGTAGTGGGTTTGGTATTTGATTATGAGGCGATTGGGCAAGGGGGGAGTATGATTATGGTGGCGGTGAGTGGTACCGCAGTAGTATTAAACTAAAGTACTCGTTGAATAGTAGCCTATTTAATTAGGCTACTATTCCCTTTATAAATTAAGTATGTATGCCTTAGCTTTTTGATTCGGTGGAGTTATCTTTATCCACGCTATACCAATAATCGGTTTCAGTCATAATAGTAATTTCTCCCTGCCCACTCGGTAACGTAATCGTTTTACGAGTCGGATGGCGCTCTTTAACTACAATATTTTTATTATCCTGATCGCCGTTGTTATTGGACTCCATGATAGTCAATGAAGATTTTTCGTCATAAAAAACTCTAGCAGGCTGGGATTTATAAAAGTTTTCTCGTGCTTGAGTGTCACTAATCGTATTTGTTCGATTATCATCCTCCGCTTTGCGGCGACGTATCGTTTCTTCCTCTCTTAGATTACTGGCGTTAGGATGATTATCATCGTAATCATTTAATAAACTATTGCATAAGTCCTTATACAAAAATGGATTAGTATTAGGGTCGATTTTCTTATCATTAGTTGGCAGTGGTGTAGGTAATATGATTACAGTACTGGGGGGGGCAGCCGCTCTATTTTTGTTATTATTATTCATAACAGCAGCAGTACTCGTTAAGTTGCTGGTATTGTTGTTTAAATAGTTAGCTGTGCTTTGATTGCTATTTAAACGCGCAATAAGTTGTTGCAATAACATCGTTACTAATCCAATTAATTTGGTTAGATCACTAGAGTTATTAGCCTTATTAGAGACCGATTGATTGTAGTTGAAAATAGTGGCATTAGCTGAAGGATAGATAGGGGTTTTAGTTAACCCAGTATTAGAGCTAGTGTCATTAACTTGTATATTACTCATTTGTATCACTTTACTGTTTTAGTTCACAGAAAGGTAACTACTCTTAAGTACTCACCTAA
>JBDKGX010000152.1:0-5506 GCA_039797965.1 Pseudomonadota bacterium | reverse complement strand
AACCCTTATAAAGTTCGAGTAGTGACCACCAATACTATGCCGATACCCGATAACATGTTGGGCAATATGACGTTATTATTTAAAGCTAATACAGCGCGTGAAACCGGACGAGCTATGGGTTATGCCCTATTGGTACGACCTGAGCAGGCCAATAATCAATCATTACTGGCGCATTTATTAGGCTATGTGGCTAAAATTGAGCAAGTCGGGCATCGTGCGTTTTTAGAGCAATATGCCACTGAGATGCTAGTAGAGGGTTATCAACACTCTAAACTAGTCAAAGAGGCTGCCAAAGCCGCACAATAATAAGCTATCTAATCAAGTACTCGATTTATGAAAACAGTTGTCATTGGGATTTTAGGGGCTCGTCTTGATCATCAAGGGCTAGGGCAACGGCGCTGGAATCGCTGGCGTCCGTCTATTTCGATTGTGTTACAAGACGAGTTTCCAGTAGATAAATTTCTCTTACTCTACCATCCCAATGAACGTGAACTGGCTGAGTTGACGTTGCGGGATATGCGGGAGTTGCGCCCAGGGATTGAAGCGTTGGGTTATCCCGTGCATTACGATGATCCGTGGGATTTTGGGCAGGTCTATGAGCAGTTACACGACTTCACCCGTCAATACGAGTTTGACCCTGAGCATGAACGTTATTTAGTTCACATCACCACCGGAACACATGTGGCGCAGATTTGCTTATTTTTATTGGTGGAAGCGAATTTTATTCCGGGGCAACTCTTACAAACCGCACCTTTTGGCGAGCAGCGTAATCAAGCACAGGGGAAATGTTTCCTCATTGATCTAAACCTTAAGTACTACGATCAAATCGCGATGCGTTTTGAGCGTGAAGCACAACAGGGTATTGAGTACTTAAAAAGCGGTATCGCTACCCGCAATGCAGCCTTTAATGCATTGATTTCACAAATAGAACAAGTCTCCATTAAATCGTCCTCACCGATTTTAATCACAGGCGCTACGGGTGCGGGTAAATCACAATTAGCCAAGCGCATTTACGAGTTAAAAAAACAACGCGGGCAAGTGACTGGGCGTTTAGTAGAAGTCAATTGTGCCACCTTGCGCGGTGATAATGCCATGTCAGCGCTATTTGGGCATGTCAAAGGCTCATTTACGGGGGCAGTACATGAGCGCACGGGTTTATTACGTGAAGCGCATAAAGGCTTGTTGTTTTTAGACGAAATTGGTGAGCTGGGGATGGATGAGCAAGCCATGCTCTTACGCGCGATTGAGGATAAATGCTTTATGCCTTTGGGGAGTGATCGTGAAGTGAGTAGCGATTTTCAATTGATTGCGGGAACCAATCGCCATTTAGTTGAGCGGGTAAAGCAAGGTTTGTTTCGTGAGGATTTACTCGCGCGGATTAATTTATGGAGTTATACCTTACCGTCCTTAAAAGAGCGGATGGAGGATTTAGAGCCGAATATTGAGCATGAATTGCAGCAGTTTACTTACAAAATGGGTTACAAAGTCCATTTTAATCAAGCGGCTCGTGAAAAGTACTCCCAATTTGCCCATTCGACCGAAGCCTTATGGCAAGCCAATTTCCGTGATCTCAACTCTAGTATTACGCGGATGAGTACTTTAGCCAGTGGTGGACGCATCACTGAGGATATTGTGGCGGGAGAAATGGCTCGTTTGCGTTCTGATTGGAGTGGCTATCAGGGGCAAGGGGCTGAGTCCAGTGATACCGTTGTATTGCTGCAAGTACTTGAGGGGGACGCGCTAGAGCAAATCGATGTGTTCGACCGTTCCCAACTCGCTGCGGTGATTCGAGTATGTCGGCAATCGAAAAATTTGGCGGAGGCGGGGCGGACTTTATTCCAAGTCAGCCGCACCCAAAAAACTAGCTCAAATGATTCACATCGAGTCCGTGCCTATTTGCAACGGTTTGGTTTGACCTTTGAGCAAGTCACTCACAAACATTAGTCACACTTTCCAAAGTACTTAGCTCGCTCTAAGGTTTGCTCTGCCCAACGCTGATGAGTTGAGGGTTCGCACATAGCTCCCTCAAATTTAAATACGGCAGGCATAGAGCTGTCCAAAATACGTTTGGAGGTTTCGATATCCTGTTGATTCACCTGTAAAGCGTGGTGAATAGTGCGAATTTGTCGGGGGTGAATCACGGTTTTACCCACCAAACCCTGTAATAAATCGCGTTGGATTTCAGCTTTAAGGAGTTTTTTGTTACTGAAGCAATCAAATACCGGAGCGGTTAAATAAAACCCATCCGGTACAAATTGGCTCACCAACATCGCTACCACATACCCTAAAGGGCCATCATATAAAGTGTGTGCAGTACTATGACGCAAGCGCAAACAGGACAATAAATCATTACCCCCAATTCTCAGCACCAAAATCTTGGGGCGCAATGGATGTTGTTTTAATAACTGACGTAATTCATGCACTTGTACAGGGTCTAGCATGGCTTGCGTTTCAAGGGTAGGCATGTAGACCCAGTGCTCAGGTGCATACTCCAGTACTTCAGTCCATTGTTGCAGACTATATTGATCAAATTTAGGTAGGACTAAGCCCTCGACTTGTTCGATATGAGGTATGGCTAATAACTCTTTTACCATTGAGCAATGACGTGGGCGAATAAACACGAGTGGGTAATGACATTGGGGCTGCTTGTCCCATATTTTCAATAAAGTAGTCAGATTAGCTAGTGCTGTCTCAATTTCATCTTCTTTAATGGCATCTTCTAAGCAGATAACCATCGAGCGTAAGTCTTCAATTTCATTTTTAATAATAATATCAGCGAGGTCGTGGTGAGTCGCTGGTACATACAAGGTTGCACCGAGTTGATAGGGGGAAATAGATTTCATACCGCTTTCTTAATTATGGTTATTGCTCGATAAGGCGCAAGACGCTCACCGAGTACTTCAAAATCAATAGTATAGTGCTTAGCCAAATGACTCAGTACTTGTAAATGGGGATCATTAGGGTCTTGGACTAAAATTCGTTCAGGTACACGGCGCATTACAGCGCGTGTTGCTTCGGCAATGCCAGTTTTTATGCGATTCAGATTCGTAATCGAGTACTCATTTTGAATCCATTGCAAAGTACTTTGGCTTTGTAGTTGTAATTGATTACGTAAAGTACTAGACCATTCTAGTGGTAAAATGGTTTTGTACGGCTCGCCAAGATTGTCAATATAATCAATTAAATACTGAGTACTATCAAAAGGCTTTAAGTGTTCATAGTACAAACACTGATGCCAACCACCGTCCTCGCTTAAAATCGAACGGGAAATCAATCCCGACACTGTTGCTCCCAACACGCTAAAGGGTATCAGCCAATCCTCCCCTGATGCAGCTAACCACGCTTTTCCGGTAGGATCAGCCAGTACTACGAAAGGAATCGGTTCATTAGGATAAAACTGCCCTAATGAGCGTTGTAATTCGGCATGGATTGCGCCCTTACCGACCCAGCCATCCACATACACGATGTCTTTAAAATCATGCCGTGCTGTTATCCAATCTAGAGCGGCAATATCAATCCCTTTATCTCGCACAATACTCACCCCGTAATGAGTACTTTCTACTCCCAATTTACGCAAGGCTCGCACCAGCAAGACACCTAAAGGCACCCCTGCTCGCACAAAGCTCACTAATACAATAGGTCTATTGGGGCGGCGTTGTGTTAGTTCGATGGCTAAGGTTTGTACTTCACGAGCTAAACGTTCAGCCCCTTGTTCGAGAGCCTGTTGAAAGAGCGCTTGATGTTCGGATGATGGCGCAGACTCGATACTAATCATTTGTGAATAGTGCTTTTGCCCACTTTGGATTAAGCGTTCTTTTTCAGTAACCTCGGTATTTGCAAGCTCAGTCAAGCGTAATAAAAAGGCAACCTCTTGTGGCTGATAAGAGCCGTGCAATGGAGTAAGGGATTCATAATTCATGGCAGTACTTTACCGATCTGACTGTGAGGGGGAAACGCCGCAAAATCACACAGCCGCATAAAACCTAAATCCGAAGTACTATCTCCCAGTCCTAAAATGGGTACACGTCCAAATTGGGCTTGATGACGGCGAATAATTTCAGCGGTTGCCGATTGTTTCGTGACAGGTTCAGGAATCAGCGCCAAATTATTAGCATTTTGATGGACATAAAACCCGCTCCAATCCAGTTGGGTGTGGAGGTGTTGCCATAAGTACTCTAATTCTTCCGCTTTAGCTTGAGTACTTTTAATTACTAAATAAGCATGCCACTCCTCAATACCCTCTATCCAACCGCGTAGCTGTAAGTTGAGGCGGTTACCCAGCTCCAGTACTTGATCAAGTAAGGTAGAAATACGGTTTTGATAGGGTTGTAACTGTAGTTGCATGTGTTCATGCCATGCTAAATCAAGACTGTAATCAGGGTTTAAAATTGCCGCACCATGTAAACATACAGCCCCGTGTTGAAACGGAATTTGTACCCGCTTAAATGATTCAATCCCACGCGCCGTAATCGGAATCAAGGTGGTGTGCGCTAATGCCCAGTGCACAAAATCTGCTTGCCACGGGTGCATAAAGCTCAAGGGTTTACCCTCTGAACTGTTGGCCGCTAAAATTTTAATAGCATCGGGTGGCATTTTTCGCGCGGTTTGAATCAGCGTGTCATCAATGTCAGTGAGTACTAAGGGTTGCACGGATAAAACTCCACGATTTCAGCGTTTAAAGCCTGTACTAAGGTTTGATCCAGCAATGCTTTAGGGGCTTCGGTACATAGCATAATACGATCATATTTAGCGGGGATGACATTATATAAAAAGTTAGCAATCCCCTGACCGTAATTGTCGTGGATGCAATAGCGAGTTTCGATACTGTGACCCAAGGCGATGGGTGAACGAGTTGTGGCGCTGAATTTTACGATGGCACCTTGTTGTTCTAAGTACTCCGCTAATAAAAATGCTTGCCACACGAACTCACCGGTACCCAGTACCAGTACTTTCTCATAGGGTTTGACTGGAATCTTGGTAGCGACGGTAGGTAGTGGATGAGTACTCACCCCCAAACGCGCCCAGTCATTTTCGGGTTTAGCGTGCCACTCACCTGTGCCCAGTACATCGACATTAGGCATGTCAGGAGGCGGATTGCCATTAGCTTGCCAATCCCAATGACCTTTGAGTAAAGCCACACTTTGCGCTTTTTGCCCTAAGCTTTGCGCGGCTTTGCCACCCGACCAGTCCGTTAAAGTGACTATAACCATCTGCTCAAATTGATTGATACCGACCTCATCCAAGGCTTGTACTAAATTAGCAAACGTCTTTCCGGTTGAGGCTTCATCATCCACGAGTACTAGGGTTTTAGCGTGCTTTAATAATGCTTGATGCGCTGGATGCTGAGGGTAATGCAGGACTTGTTGAGTGGCGTGGCTGTGTTCTTCTTTAAATTCGACCAGAATCGGTTTATCCAGTGGGTGGCGCGTTGTACACAGGTATAAGCTATCAGGATAGCGAGTACTTAAGGCTTGATGCACGCCTGCCCCTAATGCAATCGCCGTTT
>JBDKGX010000151.1:0-5558 GCA_039797965.1 Pseudomonadota bacterium | reverse complement strand
GGCTATGGTCTTTAACCTTCATTGTGATCTTTAACTGAGCGGGGACACTATGTCCATAAATGGATTGTAATACCCATTTCGTATTTAATAATGAAGGTCCTCCACTATTTAAAGGACAAGCTCCATTGGCTAACCCTCCCGGTGCTACTGGAGCAATAGGCGCTAGGGGCGCAGTGGGGGGGGTAGTTTCACTAGGAGTAGTAGTTTCAGCAAAGCCTGCTTTTGCTATTAAAGAACTACCGGCTAACGCTAAAGGTAGCAGTAAAAAAGAGCGCCGACTGCGCATCTCTGGCGTAGATGGATGCATGGTTATCCCTCCTCAATCCACTCGCAATTAATAAAACCTACACTGACCGACCCACTTCCTTGCTTCGTCAATTAAATTTAGTGGGTTTTTAGCAACACTTTAATTATAGATCAGGTAGATTTTTTTGCAGCCAGTAAAAAGCTATAAATTAATAAATAAATTTTATAAAAATAAATAGACCTGTTTTGATAAATATATTATTTAAATAATAAAAATAGTTATATTAGCTGATAGAAGATAATATCCACAAAGAAATTTTGTGTTTCCAATCAATACGCTCCATCTCACGCAGCACATAAGGTTTGAGTGCTTTACAGGTAGTAATCGTATGAACTCCCTTCGTCAAACGATAATCTACTAGTAAAGTTTGGCGCAGTTGCTCTGGTAAATCGGGATTAGGGATAAAATTTAATGTTAAGGGTTGATGCCATTCATGATCCTCCATACCCGAAACCCAATCCTCAAAGCCCTCGCTCACCTCCAATAGGCGCGAAAAAACCACATCAATATAGTGCCCCCAAGTGTGACAATAGGCGCGAATATGATAGCGCCGACTGGCATACACCAAACGATTGGGCGAAATGACTAATTGGTAGGTTTGTGACTTACTATGATAGTAAATGTTTAGGGTCTGTTGTCGACGAAGCGCACTGAAAACTTGTTGAACATGACTGCTGTCTAAATAAGTCCGAAACGAGCGATCCACATCATAAATCGGCAAATCAGTCCACTCCTCCTCTGCCCAATAGTACGCCGCTAGCTGATTACCCCGCACATAGTCCAAATAGACTTCCGGCTTATTACTAATATAGTTCACCTGAAAATTATCAGTCGCTATATGGCGTTTTAAGGACGATTGATAAGTCATTTGTTCAGGATGTAGCAGCCGATACGCATCCAAACACTTCTGCGCATTTTGGCGAGTGATTTCAAAAGTCTGAGCCAATTGTGAAGCAGTAATGCCCCCTCCCCAGTATAAGCAAGTTTCAATATAAGCAAAACGTCTAAATGTGTCTCTATTCATTACAGGTCTTAATTTTTCATGGTTTGACTAAATTTGATAAAGGAGTCTATACTGATTGTATATTAAATCGTCAACTAGGAACCCCCATGTTACGTATTAAATGCTTACTCCCTCATCCTATTCCTGCCCAAACTTATAGCCATCAAGACCTGATTCACGACGCTATTATTAATGGCCTTGAAGCAGCGGGCTGTAACCCTGCTTATCTCATTGGCTTAAATGCACGCCCGTGGACATTTGCGCCATTAGGCTGGCATAAAGGTCATGAAGGTTTTGTGCATAGTTTAGTCATTAGCACGGCTGATCTGGAAGTTGCCCGTGCCTTAACACGTTTAAAACCTGAAACCATTACTCAACGGCGCTGGAATGGCGAAACCCTAAACTTCGTAGGGGCGCAACTGAGTATCGAGCCAGACCCGATTTTCCCGCAGCAAACACAATTGGCTTGTTTACTACTTTCACCGCTAGTACTACAAACCAAGCAAGGGACGAGCAAACAATGGTGTGAAGATCTACGTGATTTAGATTTAAGTGAAATCATCAGCCGCAAGCTATCCGCCAAAGCCGGTCGCACGATTCAACTTAAGATCCAACCGGACGTGGTTTATATACGCTCTAAGAGTGAACATTCCGTCTTAGTCTATCTCAAAAAATTTCCTAATGGGCATAAAAGCTTTGTGATTGGGATGCAAGCGCCCCTTTTGATTCAAGGTAGCGAGGACGACTTACGTTTTGCATGGTATGCAGGAATCGGTGAGAAAACCCGTAATGGGTTTGGCTGTCTTGGCTTACTAGAAGAAGGAGTCCACTAATGAACCCTAGTCTACTGAATCAAGCCAGTACTTTAGCGGCGCAAGTGTATGAACGCTTTATGGAGCAAGTCATTGAAGCCAAAGTACTCCAAGAGCGTGTTGGTCAGGTACTTTCAGATAAACAAAAACAGGAAATTCACAGCGGCAAAGGATTAGATACACGAGTACTTTACCTGATGAGCTTAAGCGGTAAAGGCGGTTGGAGTGAGGAGGCTGCTAAACGTGAACGTTATTTAAAAAACCAAAATATCACCCTACTCGATCACTTGCTTTCAGTGGTACGAGGGGCAGTGGTGTTATGTGCTTTGGATACGGTAGCGAGTTTAGGTACGGAAGTACTAGAAGAGGAGGACAAACAAGCGTTAAGCAATACTTTAACCGTGGTAGCAGCCCTCGCCTTTTTGCATGATTTGGACAAGATATTGCAGTTACCGCGCGACGCTGAATTAACGCTTGAGCATGTCGAGCAAGGCTTAAGCCGCTATGGTATTAGCGAGTACTTAGGTGATATTAAACTTAATGCGGAACAAATCCGTGTGTTGATTGAGCAAGCAGAGGAAACCCAGCGCCATCGTCATTTGAGTAGCACACCTATTCCACGCGCTTACACGATGGCGGTGGAGCGTTATGTAAAACTGGCTGATAAATTGGATGGGATTTGGCAAGAGCACAGTAGCGTCAATGGCTTGGAAAAAATCATTGAGCGTTTAAATCAAGATCAAAGCCTTCAGACGCGCTTACTGACTCAATGGGAAGCAATTGATATTTACGACCCCCACCATCCGTTTTTGCTGGATGAATTACAGCGACGCTTATCGTTTGCTTGTCAACGAGTCGCAAAAATTCCACCGTTGTTGGAGACTCATCAAGATGGGCGTTTATTTGTTTTAATTCCCAAAGCTCAAGCAGAAACCATTAAAACCAAAGCGATTGATAAAGTACTGGAGAGTTTGCCGTTTCCTTTGACTTTGCGCCCTCCCAATACAGGCACACCAGCCGTATTTGAAATACGTAATGCTCAGCCGACTTATGCCGCTCTGTTAGACGATTTTATTAATAAAGACATCAATCTAAGTACTTTAGGTAAGCTATTTACGATTAAAAATGCTCTCGTCAAACCACTAACACCTTTTCTAGACGAGTCCTTAGCACCGATAGGCTTAGCACCGCAATGGACTAAAGAAGCGGGGCAAACACGGCAATTGTATGCCGACCCCCATAAACTCAACCCCTCTGCTCGTGAGTACTTTTTGCAAGCAGCGGTCTTAGCACTCCTGTTAAACCTGAAAGTCACTCCTCCGAAAAAAGTTACTGTATTGGATCAAAATGAGCGTGAACAAGTACTGAGTACTTTGCTCCCTTTGCCTGTTCCTGATTGGTTAAGTGAAATCGAATCGGGTGAATCCAGACGAGTACTGTTGAGTTTATGGGTTGTCGCACTCACCCAACAGCATCCCGAACTTAAAACTACCATTTGGGGTGAAGCTGGGCTTTTGACCCAATGGTTAGAAGGTACTGAAACCACCACCGGATTTAGAGAGTACTTTCCGCTGGATCATGAGCCGATTGCAGCCGCTATTGCCGTGCATTTAAGCCAATTACTATCAAAACGGCGCCTACATCCGACGGATGAATCGACCACAGGGCGCTGTTTATTCACGGATTTTCCGACCATTAGTTTGGTGAATGAAAATCCTGAAATGTATGCGCTGAAAGCCTCTGCCTTTACGGGGCGTGAGGGTAAACCGGACTCGATCACAGCACCCTCGAATGGGCAAACACCGATTAGTTATATTTCAGTCGTCGAACACAAACTCCGCAACAATGCCTTCAAACGGCAAGGCGGTAAAGAGGATGGTGTACCCACTTTAGTATCATCCCCTGTCACTACTGGACTATTTGGCGCTTTGATTTTAAATGAAGATAAAGACATTCAAGCGGTTTCGATTTATCAATTAGCTAGTAAAGATAAGGTCAAAGCGCATTACAATGGTTTAGAAGCCTATCGAAATCGTTGTCGCTTAGCACGCTTGGAGCGCATTCCTGAAAAAACCGAAGATCAAATCAATACCCTACGCTTAATGCTGCAAGCCTGTTTACGGATCGGTCGACCGATTCACATATTCCGAGGCTTACCCACTGCCCAAAAAGCGTTTTTCTACTTTGATGCGATGCCTAGCGTTTTAAAAGCCCTGATTGGTTTTAATGAACTACGCCTTGAGCAAATCCCCAAAGCCTTACAGCAATTACAGATTGCCCAAACTCTATTGGAAACCAATGGTTTAGGCTATGACGTGTTAGCCCTTTATGCCTATCCACGCACTCGCTTTAGTGCGGTGTGTTTAGTGTGGTGTCATACCCAAGACCTTTTAAAACATAACTCTGCCCAAAAAGCCTCTAGCCTCAATAGCTTAGCGGGGTGGATGTACCATGAATTTTACTTCTTACAGGAGACCGAACAAATGACCACTGCCGATGGTGCTTTAGTCCGTTTTGGGCAAGCGACCAGCCAAATCCAACGCCGCCCCCAAGGATTAGCCTCAACCAATGAAGAAATGCTGGTATTTAATCTCTGTATGGATACTGCAATGGGATTACGTGCCGTCAAACAAAATGATAGTGCTTCACTGATTCATGGCATTGCAGGCGAACTCGAAACTAATTTAGGGCGCAAAGACAAAATGTCTGCCAGTAAATTCCGTGACGGGCAATCCTTAGAAATTGCGTGCATGAATGTGGCTAGCCAATTTGTCAATGAAGTCTGGCTAGGCGTTTTGCAAGGTAAACCCCCTGCACAAAAATCACGGCGGTTACTGGGTAGTATTTACCGCATGGCGTTTTTACAAGGTTTCCGTACTAACGCCACCGAATCATCTACCCCTGAAGCATTAACCGAATCTGTTTAAAGGACTAATACCATGCAAGTACTTCAACCTTATTTAGCGAATATTGAGCAACTCACTGCCACCAGTCACATTGATGACAAAAAAACTTATATTCACCCCAAACTCAAAAACTTAGGTTGTGTGAGTATCGTCCTGATTCGTGAAGCCATTGCTCCCGTCGTCTTTCGTAATGCCGAACAAGAAATTACCGATATTGAATGTTTAGATAACCTCTATGTGCGAGCCGTACCCAATAAATTTAAGTACATTGAGCGCGGTCGGGGTTTACAGATTTTACGGGCATTAGGAGTCGGTGGTAAACAAGCCCAAAACAAAACTGTTTTATACAAAGGACAAAAAGTCTCCGATGCGTTTGATCTGAATACTTTAGTGTTTGGGGATTCCGCTAATTATGACAATCGCGTTTTACCTGTGCGTTCAGCGGTCAATTACTCCGATGCGTTGAGTATTAAACCTAAAGAGCAAGTAGTCGACTCTACTTTCCTTAATCGGGCGATGGAAGACGGCAC
>JBDKGX010000150.1:0-5604 GCA_039797965.1 Pseudomonadota bacterium | reverse complement strand
ACACCACACCGATTAAATGCGTGCGTGAAGTCGGCAAAGAGATTGACCCTACTGACACTGAAAAACTCAAAGGCAAAACCGTAGGCGTTCAAAGCGGTGTGGTAGCTGATAACTTTGCCCGTAATAAGTTTAAAGACATTGCCGAAGTCACCGCGTACAAAACGCAGGATGAAGCCAATCTCGATTTATTATCCGGTCGCGTGGATTTGGTCTGTGCGGATTCTGTAGTACTTGCACCCTTTGTAAAAGATGCAGCTAATAAAGATAAAGTCGAATTCGTAGGCGGGGATTTCACCGACGTCGCATTTGTGGGTGAAGGTGTCGGTATTGGAGTACGTAAAGGCGATACTGAACTCGCTGAAAAACTCAATAAAGCCATTGAGAAAATCCGCGCTGAAGGCACTTATCAAGACATCAACAAAAAGTACTTTGACTTTGATTTGTATGGTAACTAATAAAATTTAGTCCTTTATTTAGCAATAGAGTGGTTTTTAACTACTCTATTGTAGATGGCATTAAACTACACTTTAACGACTGACACGCTGTCGTTGATTAGGTGTAGATAAACTTAAAGTACTTACATCAGTCAATACTCATAACCATTTTTTCATAAAATCGGTATCAATTTTATTTTTCCACCACCAAACCCATTTGCCATAAGTACCCCATCGCCCCCATGATAAAATCGCTTGGTGATTACCACAGACTAATAAATACAATGAACGTTTACGAGGTTTATAAGGGATTAGTGTGGGAGTACTTTGCGTTAGTACTTGGATTAAATTATGGGCGAGGACTTTTCCGCCTTTAACCGCATGTACGCCAGAACGTTGTATATCAGGGCGCGAACTAATATCACCGATAGCAAACACATTCGTATGTGAAGTACTTTGTTGATACGAATTGACTTGAATAAAGTCATCGACTTCTAAAGCCAAACCCGAATCTTTTAACCACTCTGGAGCTTTTGCCCCTGTTGCGGCAATCATTGCAGTACTTTCTAATCGGCTATTATCAGTAAAATGCAAAGTACTCCCTTGTAAATACTTTACTTTAGTATAATGCATTTGAATATTACGCTGCTTTAATAAGGACTGCGTAGTAGTAATAACATTAACACTATGTCCCTTTAATAAAGTACTGGCTACTAAATGTATTTCAGTATTCGGCAAACGCTCTCGTGCTGCAAACGCTAACTCCACTCCTGCTGCACCTCCACCTAAAATAGTGAGTACTTCAGGCGGTTCACTCAGTACTTGTTGCCAATAGTCAATAAAACCATTCAAGGGGCGAATCGGTATCACAGTATCATTCGCCCAAGTACCTAATTGCGTTTGACTCCCAATATTAATCGACAGCCAATCATAATAAAGGGGAGAGTGATTTTTTAATTGCAGTACTTGAGTATTGGCATTAATCCCGATGACTTGGTCTTGGACAAAGGTTAATGTTGCGCGTTTTAGCCACGGCTCTAAACGGATTTGGCATTGTTCTAAGGAGTAATACCCCATCATCCAACTGGGCAGCATACCAGAATAGGTTTGGTATAAGTCGGGATTAATTAAAACGATTTCAATATCAGGCGCTAAAGTACTCGTGGCTAAAGCACGCAACACCGATAAGTGTCCGTGCCCTGCCCCGACTAAAACTAAACGCCTCATGCCACCGGTAGCATTTGCATATCCCGTGCATCTGACTCCACCGCCACAATGCGCCCGCGTAATGAGTTAGGCATCGCCTCGGTAATCACCACATCCACAAAACGTCCGATTAAACGCTCATGTCCATCAACATTGACCACGCGATTATTTTCAGTGCGTCCGGCGATTTGATGGTCGTGTTTGCGCGATTTGCGCTCGACTAAAATGCGTTGGGTTGTCCCCACCATAGCGGCACTAATAGCATTGGCTTGTTCTAAAATCCGAGTTTGTAAGCGTTGTAAGCGAGCTTTTTTGGTGTCCATTGACACATCATCGGGCAAATTCGCCGCAGGAGTACCGGGACGAGCGCTGTAGATAAAGCTGAAACTATGATCAAAACCAATGTCATCAATCAACTTCATGGTTTGCTCAAAGTCGGCATCGGTTTCCCCCGGAAAGCCCACAATAAAATCGGAGGACATACTGAGGTTAGGACGAATCTGACGCAACTTGCGGATTTTGGATTTGTATTCAATCGCCATATGATTACGTTTCATAGCCGCTAAAATACGATCCGAACCGGATTGCACGGGTAGGTGTAAATGATTCACCAATTGCGGTACATCGGCATAGGCTTGAATCAAGCTCTCACTAAACTCATTGGGGTGAGACGTGGTAAAGCGAATGCGGTCAATGCCGTCAATCGCAGCGACATAGTTAATCAATAACGCTAAATCAGCGATTTCGCCGTCGTGCATACGTCCACGATAAGCATTGACGTTTTGCCCTAGTAAATTGACCTCACGCACCCCTTGGGCAGCCAGTTGGACAATTTCGCTAATCACATCATCAAAGGGGCGGGAAATTTCCTCACCGCGGGTATAAGGCACGACGCAGAATGTACAGTACTTGCTACAGCCTTCCATAATCGATACAAAGGCGGTAGCGCCCTCGGCGCGTGGTTCTGGGAGGTGGTCAAATTTTTCAATTTCGGGGAAAGAAATATCGACCACGGGTTTGTGCGTATTACGTACTTGTTTAATGAGTTCAGGGAGGCGATGTAAGGTTTGGGGGCCAAACACAACATCGACCGCAGGTGCACGTTGGCGCAATGCCTCGCCTTCTTGACTGGCAACACAGCCACCTACGCCGATAATGACGTTGGGATTGGCTTCTTTGATCGAGCGCCAGCGTCCGATTTGAGAAAATACTTTTTCCTGAGCTTTTTCACGGATTGAGCAGGTATTGAGGAGTAATACATCTGCTTGGGTGGGGTCGTCGGTTAACTCCATGCCCTCGGCTTGTTTGAGTACATCATGCATTTTGGCAGAGTCGTACTCATTCATTTGGCATCCGTGCGTTTCTATATAAATCTTGCCTGCCATTGCTGCACCATCGCGTTTCAATAAGGCGCACATTATGCGGGGTGAGAGGCTGCGATTCAACTTGGCTTACTGTGTTGAGGTCTTGCATGGGTGGGTGGGGTGGTTAGCGAGCCATCTAATAAGGGTACTCAAGCATTGCGACAGGATTACGACAAAAAGTGTCGTAATCAATCTATAATGAGTCTATTACGACACTTTTTCCGAAATACTACGTATGACTCAAATAGATATTGCTGAACAAAATCGTGTGATCTTGGAAGTACTTAAAGCGAATCCTTTAGGCTTGACACTGGCACAACTTCAACCACAACTCCCTTTTGCGTTCAGTACTCGCACGCTACAACGGCGTATGGAGCATTTAGAAGCAATAGGGCTAATCAGAGTACAAGGTAATAAGCGGTTACGCCGCTATAATGCTACCACTAAACCAAACCCACTCTTAGTTGTAGAAGATTATACTCTGCCGCTTTCTCAAGAAGGTGAAGTACTTAAACAAACTATTCGTCAACCGCTCATCTTACGTCCACCTGTAGGCTATCAGCGCCGCTTTCTAGATCATTATCGCCCCAATGAAACTTTTTATTTACCAGAAAGCACTCGACATTATTTAATGCAAATCGGGCAGACCCCAGTAATAGCACAACCTGCGGGAACTTATGCACGGCAAGTTTTTAATCGTTTATTAGTAGATTTATCGTGGAATTCTAGTCGATTAGAAGGAAATACTTATTCACTATTGGAAACAGAGCGTTTATTGCAATTAGGTCAGGGTGCGGATGGGAAACAATTATTTGAAACGCAAATGATTTTAAATCATAAAGCTGCGATTGAGTTTTTATTAGAAACCAGTACAGAAACTAGTTTTAGTCGGTATAAGATTTTAAATTTACATGCATTATTATCGGATGGTTTATTGGCTGATCCTTTAGCTTCTGGGCGTTTGCGTTCGATTCCGGTAGGGATCGGGCAAACGCCCTATTTACCTTTGGAAGTACCACAATTAATCGAGGAGTGCTTTGATCAAATTCTCGATACGGCTAATGCTATTCAAGACCCATTTGAGCAAGCTTTTTTTGTGATGGTGCATTTACCTTATTTGCAACCTTTTGAAGATGTGAATAAACGAGTATCGCGCTTGTCTGCCAACATTCCTTTGATTCGGGATAATTTAGCCCCACTGTCGTTTATTGATGTTCCGGAACGGGCTTATGTTGATGGTATTTTAGGGGTGTATGAATTAAATCGTGTGGAGTTATTGCAGGATGTATTTGTGTGGGCTTATCAGCGTTCGAGTGCACGTTATGCGGCGGTACGGCAGAGTTTGGGGGAGCCTGATCCTTTTTTGGTGAAATATCGTGATTTAATTAAACTAACGGTGAGAGAGGTAGTGCTCAAGCAATGGGATAAGCAACAGGCAACAAGGTATGTGCAACAAGTGGCAAAAGAACAATTGAGTACTGGAGAGCAACGTCGTTTTGTTGAAGTGGTAGAGATTGAGTTGCTGAGTTTGCATGAAGGGAATATTGCAAGGTATCGGTTAAGACCTTCGGATTACGATGGGTGGAAACTTGCTTTTTATTAAGGCTTAGGTAACGTCTAATAGCCTGCTTATATCAATATTTTGATTTTAGACTTCACTAAAAACATCTAAAACTTCTTGATTTATCTTTTATAACTATGTGATAGACCTTGTCAATTTGGCTAAAAAATGAATAATACCTGTATGCTAAATAGACAAAATATGGGATCACTATAAATGTCAGATAAAATAATCTCTGATATCTCTAAATCTTTTCATCTTGATGAAGTTTTCAAGGATGCAAGTCAAATCTTCACATTCAAACATGCGAACACAGAAGAAATAATTAAAGACTGTATCTTTGTCTTCGATACTAATGTTCTTCTTGTACCTTATCAAACTAAACATAAAAGCCTAGAGGAAATTGGGTCTATTTTAAAAAAACTCGTTGAAGAAGATAGATTATATATCCCAGCCCGAGTGGCTAGAGAGTTTGCAAGTAACAGAGCTGAGCCTAGCAAGAGGCTTTTTAAAACCCTAAACCAATATAAAGAAAGCCTAAATAAGGTTAATATTAAAATTCCTGATCAACCTATGTTAGAAAACAATGAGGATTTTAGGCAGCTACAGAGTAATCTCCATAAATTAAAAGAAAGCATAGAGGCTGTAAAAAAGTCCTATGAAAGAGTTGAAAAAAATATTTTAAGTTGGAATTGGAATGATCCCGTCAGCACCTTATATGCTCAAATATTTCGAGAAAATATAATTATCGAGGTTGAAAAATCAAAGGACGAACTACTTAAGGATTTGCACCGTCGCATCGCCTTAAAAATCCCACCAGGATATAAGGATGCTAATAAAGGTGATGAAGGCATTGGGGATTTAGTAATCTGGCAAACGGTTTTAGAAATTGGCAAAAAGTTTAGTAGGCATATAATTTTAGTAACTAATGATAAAAAGTCAGATTGGTTTTATACAGAAAATAATCAACCTCTATATCCACGCTTTGAACTATATGAAGAGTATCGTACATACACGCAAGGAAAAACAATAAATATTA
>JBDKGX010000149.1:0-5707 GCA_039797965.1 Pseudomonadota bacterium | reverse complement strand
TGCAGAGCGGTAAAGTGATTTTGTCGTGGGAAGATGTATTAAAGGGTAATCAAGATCGCCATGATGGCATGAATTTAGTACTGCATGAGTTTGCCCATCAATTAGACAGCGAGGCGGGGGCGGTGAATGGTGCTCCCGTACTCGCCAATAAGAAACGTTATCAGCGTTGGGCGGATGTGTTTCAGCGCGAATTTGAGGCATTACAAGCGGCGGCACTTCAAGGTGACGACACCTTATTGGATTACTATGGTGCGACTAATCCGGCAGAGTTTTTCGCCGTTGTGACAGAAGTGTTTTTTGAGCAGCCTCAGGCTATGCATCAGCGCCACCCTGATTTATTCAATGAGTTAAAAGGCTACTATAGAGTTGATCCAAGGGATTGGGATTAACCTGCTATTAACCATATCCCCACACCAATCATTAAAGTACCTGCAATACGATTCAGTAGTTTGACGTTACCTTTATTAAGGAGTAGGTGGCGCAAAGCTTGTCCGCCTGAGGCATAAAGGAGTAGGCAAATAAATTCCATCGTCAAAATCATAGCAATCAGTACCGCCAGCTGAGGAGCTAGTGGTTGATCTTGATGTAAAAAGGGTGGCAATAGAGACACAAAAAACGCCCAACCCTTAGGGTTAGCAACTGCCGTAATAAAGCCTTTGAGTGCTAGATCGACGGGCTGGCTCGATTGAGTACTCTCTAGATTTTCAGGAATGGCGAGGCTGCCTCTAGAGCGCCACATTTCAATACCTATCCATGCTAAATACAGTCCCCCGAGCATTTTAAAAACGGTAAAGGCTTGAGGGAATTTCAACATAATAGTAGCCACACCCACTGCGGCCAATATTGCTACCAGCCCGACACCCAGTAGTTCACCCCACATCATATGAAGGCTACGTTTTAAGCCAATCGACATTCCTAACGTAAGCGCGAGGGTCATACACATGCCGGGTGTCACCGACACAAAGAAAAAGGTAGGAATAAATACCGCTAAAGTACTCAAAGGTAGCATTACTGAATCTCCGATTGGGGCAGTATCTGAGTAATAAGTTTAAGGATTAATAGTAGCCATGGTGTACCGTGTAAGACTAGATCAAACCAGTCAATAGGATGGACTAAATCCCCTGTACTGAGCATATTCAGCTTCTCCCAAATATGGGGTTCTGGGGTAAAAGGTGCAAGTCCCACGGTGAGGGCAGCAATAATGACTAAGTGCCAAGGTAGTTTACCCATCCAATGGCGAAAGGTGGTCATGTGTGAAATCCTAAAACTAGAAAGGGCTAGGATTGTAACATGGGGTTGAAGGAGGAGGTGATGGGCTGAGTTTACAAGGTATCGTCCACGATAGGTCTAAAGCAGTCGATATTAATAAAATTTACTCACATTAAGACAGGGTTATCGACAACTGACCATGAGTCATCTATAGTGCGTTTTTTTTAATGACCCGCAGTCAGTTAAAGGTTTTGTATGCCCCCACCTCGCGCTTATCTACCCGAAGATAAACACCGTAAACGTGAAGACATTTTAAACGCAGCCCAACATTTATGGACATCACACTCTGAAAACTTAAACAGCATGGCAGAGCTAGCTGTAGCTAGTGGGGTTGCGAAGGGTACTTTGTATTTATATTTTCGTAGTAAAGATGAAGTACTACTAGCCTTACATGAGCGGGATTTAGTGCAGTTTTTTGGGCAAGTGATTACTCGTGCCCAATTGCCTGAGCCAATGACCTGTAATGATCTGAGTGATTTACTGATTCATGCTATTCAAACCTCGCCGACTTTTTTACCCTTAGCCTCGCTGTGTCATGGGCTAATGGAACGTAGTATTACCGCAGAGGATGCCGAGGCTTTCCAAGAGCGTATGGCGCAGTACTTACAGGAAGTGGTAGAGGCATTAAAGCCGCATTTGCCGCTGATGAATGAACTAGCGTTGATGCAATCTTATGCTCAATTATTAGGTTTGTGGCAGCTACTACGTCCCCTTGCTATTGCAAATCCGGAGACGGGTTTGACCCAATTTATTTTTGAAAACCTTACCGTCGGGCGTGGCGATTTTTGTGCTGTGCTGCGTCACTCTTTAGCCGCTCTTTATAATGGTTTAGCTATCGCAGAAGGGACTACCCAATGTCAATAAAATCGTCAATGAAAACGTGGATAGTGTTGAGTTTTGCCGTGTTGGTTGTCAGTGCTTGTAAAGAAAAAGAAGTTGAGCAACCCGAACCTACTCGCCCCGCTCAAGTATGGCGTGTTCAATCTCAGGTGAGTGAACAAGTTGAAACCTACTCGGGTGAAGTGCAGCCTAGTAAAGTTACGCTTTTGTCTTTTCGTGTTGCTGGTAAAGTGGTCGGGCGTACTGTTGAAGTGGGTGATATAGTTAAAGTAGGTCAAGTACTTGCCCAATTAGATAATGAAGATTCAGAACTGGCGGTGCGTCAGACCACGTCTAATTTGGAAGCTGCTAAGAGTAGTTTGCAAACCACTCAAGCTAACTTATTAGCACTACAAAATAATGTTACCGCCAGCCAAGGTGCGGTAGCTTCAGCACGGGGTAGTTTAGAGGCGGCACGGGGGCGTCTGAGTACGGCACAAGGTAATCTCAATGCAACGCAAGCGAATGTAGAATCAGCACAGGCAGGTGTGGAGGCGGCACGGGCGACTTATCAGTCAGCTCATGCGGCATTAGGCTCCGCTCAAGCGGAAGTAAAAACAGCCCAATTAGAGCTAGCACGCAGTGAAAAGCTCAATCGTCAAGGGTACTTGAGTACTACAGTATTAGATCAACATCGCCAGCGTCTCACCACGGCTCAAGCTAATTACCAGTCTGTTTATGCCAATGCCCAAGCCGCCTTGGCTCAAGTCAATGCCGCACAAAGCAAAGTTAAAACCACTCAGGCTCAAATTAAAGCCGCAGAAGGTGAAGTCGAAGCCGCACGGGCGAATGTATTGGCAGTAGAAGGACAAGTCCAAACCGCTGAGGCTCAAGTAGAAGGCGCTCAAGCTCAAGTAGAAGGTGCTCAAGGGCAAATAGGCTCTGCTCAAGCACAAATTAATACTATTACCGAACAAACTAAATTAGCCAAAAATCAATCCCGCTATACAGAATTAACCAGTACCGTGACGGGAGTCGTCAGTGATACGTTAGTTGAAATTGGTCAGGTGGTAGGCGCTGGGCAAACGATTGTAAAAGTGGCTAATAGTACGGATTTAGAGGTACATATTAAGCTCAGCGAGCAAGCAATTAAGCAAGTACAAGTGGGGATGACTGCCAAGATTAGTTTGTGGGCAGTACAAAATACTTTCGAGGGTAGGGTGGCTGAAATTGCTCCCGTAGCGGATGCCAGTCGTTTGTGGTTAGTCAAGGTTAGTATTAAAGACCCTACACCCAATTTACGTTTAGGCATGACCGCTAAAGTAGCCTTTAGCCATCCTTTACCCAAAGCCGTTTCATGGTTGCCTGCCACGGCTTTATTTCAAAGTGACCAAAAGCCTGCTGTATGGGTAGTCAGTAGCGCTAATAAGACAGAGCTGAAACCTGTTGAAGTAGAAAATTATTTGGAAGGCGGTGTATTAGTCTCAGGGCTAGACGAAGGTCTAACAGTAGTAGCGGCAGGGGTGAATCGTATTCATCAAAGCCAAGAGATTGTACCCACCCCTTACACAGGGCAAGCCCGCCCAGCAGGTCAATAGTCATGAATAAAACGAATCTGTCGCGTTGGGCTATTAACCATCAAAATCTAGTCGTATTTATGATCTTTGCCGTCATGGTGTTGGGTTTTTATGGCTATAGCAAATTAGGTCAATCAGAAGATCCTCCCTTTACTTTTAAGGTAATGGTGATTCAAGCCCAATGGCCGGGGGCTACCGCTTTAGAAATGGAAGATCAGGTGATGAACCGCATTGAAAAAGTGGTCATGGAATCTCCCTATGTCGATACACTAAAAAGCTATGCCCAACCAGGCACCGCAACGATTACGGTAATTGGTGCAGATAATGCTCCCCCGTCTGAAGTGCCCAATCTGTTTTATCAAATTCGTAAACGGGTGCAGGATATGGCTTATACCTTGCCTCAAGGCGTCATTGGCCCTAGTTTTAATGATGAGTTTGGCGATACGTTTGGCAATATTTACGCGCTGACCGGTGAGGGCTTTAGTATGGCGCAATTACGCGATACTGCCGATGGGATTCGCAAAGAGCTATTACGTACCCCTGATGTTGCTAAAGTACTCCTCATCGGTGAGCAGTCCGAGCGCGTTTATATTGAGTTAGATAATGATAAAGGCGGACAACTAGGGATTACGTTACAACAGTTGCAAAGCCAACTCGTGAATCAAAACGCAATGGTTGCTACAGGGGTGTACAACACTAGTACCGATCGTATTTCTGTGTATGCCGCTGGACGCTTTAAAAATATTAATGATGTCAAAACCATGCCGATTAAAGTCGGAGATCGCACTGTTCGTTTAGATGAGATAGCGACGATTAAAAGAGGCTATGTTGACCCCGCTTCTAATGGGATGCGCTTTATGGGGCAACCGACTTTAGGGATTGGGGTGGCTATGAAGGTCGGGGGCGATGTCATTAAATTAGGGCAAAACCTTGATGAGGCGTTTAAGCGGATGCAGGCTCAACTCCCTATAGGCATGGATTTGCATCGGGTCAATGACCAACCGACGGCAGTTAAGACCTCGATTCGTGAGTTCTTACAGGTAGTCATCGAAGCAGTGGTCATTGTATTAGCGGTCAGTTTTTTTAGTTTAGGCGTGCGTGCGGGAACGGTAGTAGCGCTGTCGATTCCATTAGTGCTAGCCGGTACTTTTTTTGTAATGTACTTATTTAATGTAGGGCTACACAAAATCTCACTAGGAGCCTTGATTTTAGCCTTAGGGTTATTAGTGGATGATGCCATTATTGCAGTAGAAATGATGGCGCTCAAATTAGAGCAAGGTATGGACAGAGTGAGTGCAGCAAGTTATGCCTATAACACGACAGCGTTCCCTATGCTAACCGGAACCTTTGTCACCGTAGCGGGCTTTTTACCGATTGCCACCGCAGCTTCTGCTACGGGGGAGTATACTCGTTCGATTTTCCAAGTAGTGACTATTGCCCTAGTACTTTCATGGTTTGCAGCGGTGATTGTAGTGCCTTATTTGGGCTATCACTTACTCAAAGAAGAGCAGCATGGTGAAAAGAAAAAGGGCTTATTTAGCGGCTTAGGACGTTTAAAAGATAGCTTTGCTAAGGGTTTTACCCGCTTTTTTAAAGGCTTAATTACATTATGTGTGCGTTTTCCTTTGACCGTTATTTTACTAACAGTCATGAGTTTTGCGGCGGCGGTGTATAGCTTTCAGTTAGTGCAACAACAATTCTTTCCAGAAGCAACTCGTTTAGAGTTATTAGTGGATTTAAAGTTATCTGAAGGCTCCTCTCGTGAGGCAACCGAAACGGAGGCTAAAAAAGTAGAGACTTTTTTAAATACGCAATTAGACCATATTGATAATTATGCCACTTATGTAGGAGCCGGTTCGCCGCGCTTTTATTTGCCTTTGGATCAACAGCTGCCTAATCCGAGTTTTGCCCAATTTGTTATTACCACTAAAAGTATTCCTCATCGTGAAGCCTTACGCTTAAAGCTGATTGAGCTAATGGATAGTGAGCAATTTTCACAATTACGCGGGCGGGTATTGCGTTTAGAAAATGGCCCGCCTGTT
>JBDKGX010000148.1:0-5866 GCA_039797965.1 Pseudomonadota bacterium | reverse complement strand
AGTAACGGCGACGGATGCTAATACCACAGATACCTTGACTTATAGCATTACTGGTGGAGCCGATGCGGCGAAGTTTGCTATCAATGCCAGTACAGGGGTATTAGCGTTTGTAGCTGCACCGGACTATGAAGCTCCGACGGATGTGGGTGCTAATAATGTTTACGACGTACAAGTAACGGTTTCTGATGGTCAAGGGGGTACGGATGTACAGGATATAGCTGTCACCGTAACCGATGTGGCTGAGATAAGTGGTGTAGTATTAACAGTCAGAGCCCTATTGCAAGGCCCTTATGATTCCACAGCGGGATTAATGAAGGATACCTTACGCTCAGGCTCTTTGTTACCCGTATTACAACCTTATACTTCAACTGCATTTGGCTATCAGGGTAATGAAGCCACTACGCCAACTCAATTAGCATTGACGGGTAATAATGCCGTGGTTGATTGGGTGCTGGTCGAGTTGCGCGATGCAACTACCTTAAGTACTGTCGTAGCTAAACAAGCGGCTCTCCTCTTACGTAATGGCGATATTATTAGCTCAAGTACAGGCTCAACAGGGCTGAATTTCAGCTCTGTTAATGCAGGTAACTACTATGTGGTGGTGAAACATCGTAATCATCTCAGTGTAGTGACTCAAGCGCCTGTGGCTCTGTCTACGAGTGGAACCTTGGTTGATTTCACTCTAACGAGTACCGCCACTCGTGGAAATCATGGTCGCTATATCTCAAGTACTACAGCGCTCATGTGGGCGGGTGATACTAATAGCAGTAATCAAGCGATTGCTAGTGGGCCTAATAATGATAACAGCGATATTTTAGGGGCAGTTTTGATGGATGCGGGTAATACCTTCCTCAATACCAACTATAAATTAGCGGGTTATCGCCCTACTGACGTTGATATGAATGGTCAAACTATCTTCGCAGGACCTAGTAATGATAATAACCTCTTGTTAGGTAATATCTTATTACATCCTGCTAATAGTAGTTTTGCTGCTAACTATGTGATTCAAAGTGGATTAGTTCAATAACTAACCTTTTGTGTCCCTGCAAAAAGCCGTTAGGTGAAGACTTAACGGCTTTTTGTTTTTATAGCTTTAATCGTAATAGGCTACCTAAAGTCGATATCTTGGAGTACTTTAGGTGTGTTGTTATCATGTTTATGTTAATACTAGGGCAAATACTGGTAGGTAATCCTACCATTAAATATGAAAGCGACTTTATTGCTGAAATAAATTATTGATGAGTTAGGGACTACCATTAGGCCACAAAGATTATGAGTTTAGCTAAATCTTCTACAGTTATGCCACCACTGAATGACCGCGCTCAACGTATTTTAAAGGTGTTGATTGAAGAGTATATTCAAGATGGACAACCTGTCGGATCACGTACTTTAGCTAAACGTAGTGGTTTAGATTTAAGCCCCGCTACCATTCGTAATGTTATGGCTGATTTAGAGGATATGGGGTATATCCATTCGCCCCATACTTCAGCAGGGCGTGTGCCCACCTCTAATGGCTATCGTTTTTTTGTCGACTCATTGTTGCAGGTCAGGCCGCTAGAAGCCGCTTATATTCAGGAGTTGCAAGGACGTTTCAGTGGTCAATTAGATGCACATTCGTTGGTACAATCAGCCTCTAGTGTATTGTCTGTGATCACGTCACTAACTGGGGTCGTTACTCTGCCTAGACGTCAACCTTCAGTCATTCGTCAAATTGAGTTTCTAAGCTTATCCAGTCGCCAAGTACTGGTGATTTTGGTACTAGAGCGTAATGAAATTCAAAATCGTATTATTCATATTGAGCAAGAGTTTACATCTGCTCAACTTCATCAGGCCGCTAACTTTTTAAATGAGTACTTGACGGGTAAAACATTGCAACAAGCTCGCGAAGTACTGCTCAATGCCATGAATCAAGATCGTGAAGCGATGAATCAACTGATGCTATCCGCTATCGAGTTAGGCGAAAAAGCTTTTGAGCATGCGGCAAATGATTCCAAAGAAGATTGTGTGATTGCGGGTGAAACCAATCTGATGTCCTATGACGACTTGTCAGATGTGGGTAAGTTGCGTGATTTGTTTGGGGCGTTTAATAAAAAACGTGAGTTACTGAGTTTATTGGATAAAAGTATTCAGGCTGATGGTGTCCAAATTTTCATTGGGCGTGAAGCAGGTTTAAAAGTGTTTGATGACTGCAGTTTAGTGACTGCCCCCTATTCTTTAGAGGATGAGCATATCGGAGTACTTGGAGTTATTGGTCCGAAACGGATGCCTTATGAGCGTGTTATTCCGATTGTGGACTTGACTGCGAAGTTATTAAGTGTAGCTATGCGCCGTGAGTAAGTTTGGGTTAGCTATCCTAACCCAACTCACCAGCAAAAAACTTTTTAGTACAGATGTTGATTACCATAATAGGGTCTATGATTAGGACGCTGATAATGGGGACGGTGATAGCCTGTGTTAATCACTATAGGTCTAGGACGATGTATCACCACCGGACGTGGGCGATGTACTACCACTACTGGGCGGGGTTGTATGTACACCGGACGTGGGCGATGTACTACCACCACCGGACGCGGGCGTACATAGGGGCGAGGTCGCATATGATTGTGATGGGGGCGGTAGTAAGGGCGTTGATAATGATTGCCACCACCGCCAATAGTAATACTCCAAGAAACATTGCCTGCCCATAAATTAGGAGTTGTGGTTAATGTAATAGCACTTAAACCTGCTAGTATTAAGGTTTTTAACTGCATAATCGGTTCTCCATAGAGATATTTTATCTTTTAAATGCTTAAAGCAAACCGGTTTTTTAACTCAACTAGAGTTTGAAAATAGGTGTTCTGACTGTGTGGTTTGTAGAGCACAAGTAAGATCGTTTTTATAGTAAATTTGAGTATAGCAGGCTGGTAGTGGATGTTTAGCACAGATTTTCACTAGCTTAGGAAAGCTAATAATTATAAATACTTACCTTGCAGGCTAATGTTTGATGGGGCAAAAGTTATATCCATATACTTAGGTAGTTAACAGTTTATTAGCCTATTTTGTAGTATAATAATCACTTTTTGTCTGAAATTTATTATTAAGCTCATATTTAGAAATCTCAGGGCTTGCCTCGAGACTACGATATCCATTAGGATAGTCTCAACAGCACCCGTAAAATAAGATTAGCCTATAAGGCAATATAAAAGTTCAGCACAACCCTGAACACACTAGAACCAAACATAACAAACCACAGCACTTGAGTTAGCTACAGTTTCTGTCCACTGAGATATTGAGATGATTAATAGCCTTAGTAGATTGGAAGTTATATTTAAATACACTTAGGGGTCTATATTTATGCGTCTCCATAGTGTATATGACGTTATTGTTTGAGATTTTAATGGAGGAGTCATGTAGATGGCACAAACAATGAATTGGGTCGCGATTGATCACGATCCACGGTTTCGTGAGTTGGTAAAGAAAAAATCAGGGTTTCTTTGGGGACTGTGGATTTTTGCTATCATTTATTATTTCCTATTACCTATCGGCGCAGCTTATTTCCCAGAAATTTATAAAATTAAAGTATGGGGACCTGTCAATGTCGGTATTCTATTTGCTCTCTCTGAGTTCATAGTAGCTTGGGCTATTGCGTTCATTTACTCAACTCGTGCTAATCGCACATTTGATACAATGACTGCGGCTATCGCACAAGATGCGCACAACATTAAGTAATAAGGATGTGTCAATGAAAAAATCTCTGTGGGTAAGCTCTCTTATTGCTGGTAGCTTAGTCGTTAGCGAAAGTGCATTCGCTGCGGGTGCTGTAGCAGATCAATGGAAATGGTTAACGTTCTTAGTATTCGGCTCTATTATTGCGCTGACTATGTTCGTAACCTATCGTGCTGCAAAACAAACCCATTCTACTGCTGACTTCTATGCAGCAGGTAACTCTGTTTCTGGTGTACAAAATGGTTGGGCGATTGCTGGTGACTACTTATCAGCGGCTTCCTTCTTAGGTATTGCTGGTCTCATTTCTCTGTATGGCTATGATGGCTTTATGTACTCTGTAGGCTGGTTAATGGCTTACATCACTGTATTACTATTAATTGCTGAGCCATGCCGTAACATTGGTAAATATACGTTAGGTGATATTTTAGCCTTCCGTAATAACCAAAAAGCTTCGCGCATTATTGCTGCGATTTCTACCGTAACGGTTTCTACTTTCTATCTAACTGCTCAAATGGTAGGCGGCGGTGTATTAGTTAAAACTTTAATCGGTATTGACTACACTGTTTCCGTTGTAGTAGTAGGTATCTTAATGCTTACTTATGTTGTATTCGGTGGTATGAAAGCAACTACTTGGGTACAAATCATTAAAGCTATTTTATTAGTAACAGCTTCAATTCTGTTAGTAATGTTCACATGGGGACAATACGGTTTCTCATTACCCGGTTTCTTAACAGCTGCTATCAATGATCCTGCGATCCAAGCGCAAGTAGCTAAGTTGATTGGTGATGCTGCTACTAACATGACTCCTGAGCAGTTAGGCCAACGCTTCTTAGAGCCAGGTTTATACCTAAAAAGCCCTATTGACCAAATCTCTTTAGGTATGGCGTTAGTATTAGGTACTGCGGGTATGCCTCATATCTTAATGCGTTTCTTCACTGTTCCAACAGCTAAAGATGCTCGTAAATCAGTAATCTGGGCAATGGGTATCATCGGTGGTTTCTACGTTCTAACCTTATTCATGGGCTTAGGCGCTGCAATGAAAGTAACTCCTGCTGCCATTTCTGCATTAGATGCGGGTGGTAACATGGCTGCTCCAATGTTGGCACAGTACATCGGTGGTGGTGCGGATTCTATGTTGGGTAACTTATTCCTTGCTTTCGTAGCGGCGGTTGCTTTCGCGACTATCGTTGCGGTAGTAGCTGGTTTAGTACTTGCTTCTGCTTCTGCAATGTCACATGACTTATACGTAGGCGTATTCCGTGGTGATAAAGCGTCTGCTACTGAGCAAATGTTAGCAGCTCGTGTTTCAACAGGTATCGTTGGTGCATTAGCTATTTACGTTGGTATCGCTGCTCAAGGTCAAAACGTTGCTCACTTAGTAGCGTTAGCTTTCGCTGTAGCGGCTTCTTCTAACTTACCTGCGGTATTCTTAACTCTGTATTGGAAGAAAGCTAATACATGGGGCATCGTAGGT
The DNA here is from genome assembly GCA_039797965.1 of Pseudomonadota bacterium. Taxonomy (GTDB): domain Bacteria; phylum Pseudomonadota; class Gammaproteobacteria; order Thiotrichales; family Thiotrichaceae; genus Thiofilum. The sequence goes on along the minus strand of JBDKGX010000148.1, from coordinate 687 downwards.
GGTATGTTAGTGGGTGCAGGCACTGCTATTTTACTGGTTTTAATTTCTCCCAATATGTCTTATCCAAAAGCAATCTTATCAGCTGCTCATAAGACTTTAGAAGGTGAAGTTGCTCAACCAGCAAAACCTGCGGTAGAAGCCAGTGGTTCTTTCTGTGATATCTGGGCTTTTGCTGATTGCAAAAAAGCAGCTCCAGCTACGCCAGAAACTCCAGCAAAACCAGGTGCATTAGCTAAGCTAGATGCTGCAAAAGCTGCTTTAGCGGCTGCAACAGATGATGCAACTAAAGCTGCTAAGACTAAAGAAATTGCTGGTTTAGAGAAAGCTATTGCTAAAGCACAAGCTGATATCCAAAAATGGGATGGTCAGACTGTTAGCATGATGGGCTTAGAAAAACCATTATTTATGTTAAAGAATCCTGGTTTAATCTCTATTCCTCTAGGCTTCTTAGTAACTATCCTACTTTCACTCCTCATGCGTGATCGTCGCGCTGAAGAAATGTGGGACGAGTTATATGTACGTCAAAATACTGGTATTTATGCTGAAGGTGCACACGCACACTAATCTAATAGATTAGCCAGTATGAGATTCGGAGACCCCAAATTGGGGTCTCTTTTTTTGTATTCAAAATATTATTTTTATTTTTTAAATATAAGAGAAGTTTATTATAACTAAATTAGCTAAAGG
>JBDKGX010000147.1:0-5882 GCA_039797965.1 Pseudomonadota bacterium | reverse complement strand
AAGCCGCCATTCCATCGCGAATATCAGCTTCTAAGGCACGTTGCAAGGCAAAAGCATTTTTCCTTTCAAGCGCTGTGATCATCTCTTGGTGACGATCAATTTGATAATATTCATCTAATAAACTAGCTGTCACTCGCCAAAAAGGCCCTAACTGTAGCCATAAGCGCTCAATCAGTGGCACGCTAACTTGATGAGGGTTGGCTTCATATAAATAGCGGTGAAAGGCTTGATTAGCTAAGCTGCCCGCACCCACATGAGTGCCGGCATAAGCGCTATCAATCGCATCATCTAATTGTCTTAGTACTTCAATGTGTTGGGTTTGAATATAGGGTAGGGCTGTAACGGCAGCTTGTGTTTCTAGGATAATACGCAGCTCATAAAGTGCGTGTAACTTAGAGCGGGTCATTCGTGGAACTTGGATACGTCGATTGTCTAACATTACTAAAGCCCCTTCACAACATAAACGGTGAATCGCTTCACGGACGGGCATGGCACTAACCGCTAACTCACTGGCTAGACCTCGTAAAGTGACGGATTGACCGGGTGAGATGACTCCCGCCAAGACGGCTTGACGCAGCGTGTAATAGACCCATTGATGGGTAGTTTGACCTTCAAGTTTAGGGGAGAGGGCTTGAGTTAAAAGTGCTGTCTCATTCATCTCGGTACAATTTATCCTGTCACTACCATTGATCAGGGCTGAGCATGATCTTTGCATGCATCATCCAAGAAAGTGCCTTGACTGCTCACACTATTGTTATCACAATCGGAAGTATTCTATTCGTAAAATTAAGGGGTTTTTTATGTCAACCCAAGTTCACTTATCACGTCCTGTGGATCATACCACATCCTATTATGCTGCAACTGCTCATCCCACTGTTTTACGTCCCACCTTAGAAGGGCACATAACCGCCGATGTGTGCGTTATTGGTGCAGGTTTTACGGGATTATCCTCCGCTATTCACCTCGCACAGTTGGGTTATAAAGTCGTAGTACTGGAAGGTAATCGTATTGGCTGGGGTGCATCAGGGCGAAATGGTGGGCAAATTGTGAATGGTTACAGTCGTGACCTCAGCGTTATTGAAGCGCGTTATGGCATAGAAGCTGCACAGTCTTTAGGAGCTATGTCATTAGAGGGTGGCGATATTATCCGTTCATTGGTCAAAGACTATAAGATTCAATGTGATTTAAAGCCCAATAATGTCGTCGCTGCTTTCAATGAACGCCAATTAAAAGAGCTAGAGCATGTTAAAACGAATTGGGAGCAGCATGGTCATACCGAATTAGAAATGCTGGATAAAGCGCAGCTCCAAGATCATGTGAATACGGATTGCTATGTGGGGGCTTTGCTGGATAAACGGGGGGGACATATTCACCCTTTGAATTTGTGTTTAGGTGAAGCTGAAGCGATTGAGTCGCTGGGTGGGCAAATTTTTGAAAATTCACGAGTCACCGAAGTACTGTGGAAAAATCGCGCTCAACCATTAGTTAAAACGACACAAGGTGAAGTACTAGCTAATTATGTAGTGGTTTGCGGTAATGCTTATCTAGGCGATGCAGTCCCAGAGTTGACTAATAAAATTATGCCTGTGAGTACTCAAGTACTAACCACTGAAGTACTTGGTGAAGCCAAATGCAAAGCCTTAATGCCAGCAGGAACTTGTGTGGAAGATGCTAATTTCTTTTTAGATTATTATCGGATGACAGCGGATCATCGTTTATTATATGGTGGAGGGACAGTGTACGGTGGGGCAGAACCTGCGGATATAGTTAAAAAAATACGCCCTCATTTAGAAAAGGTTTTCCCTACGCTAAAAGATGTTAAGATCGAGTTTGCATGGAGTGGTAATTTCGCGTTGACTTTAACACGAATTCCCCATTTTGGACGTTTAAATAATACGGTATATTTTGCACAGGGTTATAGTGGTCATGGGGTGACCTGTACTCATTTAGCAGGCAAGCTCATAGCAGATGCTTTACACGGTGATGCCACGCGCTTTGATAGCTTTGCAACATTACCCTACTATCCTTTCCCCGGCGGGCGCTTATTCCGTGTGCCACTGACAGTCATGGGATCGTGGTGGTATATCTTACGTGATCGGTTAGGTGTTTAGGGTAGAAAGGAGTCTGCTGCATTTAACCTCTTTCACAATTGACATTCTTTAGACTGGAGATTAGTACTAATGCAACTTAAGGCTCTTTTACTTGCCACCACTCTGGCTCTGGGTTTAGCCACCTCAGCTGTTGCTGATGAAAAAGTAGTGAATGTCTATAACTGGTCAGATTATATTGATCCAGCCTATTTGAAAAAATTTGAAGAAACCACAGGCATTAAAGTTAATTACGACGTTTACGATTCCAACGAAATGCTCGAAGCTAAATTAATGGCGGGTGGTAGTGGTTATGATGTGGTGTTTCCTTCAGCCAACTTTTTAGCGCGTCAATTGCAAGCAGGGATTTATACTGAATTAGATAAATCTAAAATCGCTAATTACGGTAATTTAGATCCTAAAATGCTGGAAGACATGAAAGTCCATGACCCCGACAATAAGTATGGAGTGCCTTATACTTGGGGTACTTTGGGGATTGCATACAATAAAAAAATGATTGCAGATCGTTTGGGCGCAGAGACTAAAATCGATAGTTGGGATTATTTACTCAAGCCCGAAAATGCCGCCAAATTAAAAGATTGCGGTTTAGCACTCATGGATGCCCCGTCAGATGTAGTTTCTGTTGCGATGCATTATGCAGGGGTTAAAGATCCGAATAGTGAGGAAAGTGCTGATTTAGATAAAGCGATGGAAGTACTGAAAGCTATTCGTGACAATGTAAAGTACTTTAGCTCTTCTAAGCCTATTTCTGACCTAGCCAATGGCGAAATCTGTATTGCAATCGGTTTTAGTGGTGACATGTTGCAATCCCAAACTCGTGCTAAAGAAGCCGGTAAGGGTGTTGAGATTGAGTATGTGATTCCTAAAGAGGGGACTCAAATCTGGTTTGATAATATGGCTATCCCTGCGGATGCTAAAAATAAAGATAATGCCTATACCTTCATTAACTTTATTCTAGAACCAGAAACCTCTGCAGCCATTTCTAATATGGTGTCTTACCCAAGCCCTAATACGAAAGCACTGCCGTTACTAAAGGATGAAATTAAAAACAATCCTAGTATCTATCCCTCTGCTGAAGTACAAGCGAAGCTATTCCCTAGTAAAGCCCATAGTGCAGGTTTTGACCGTAAGCTCTCACGTGCTTGGACTGCCTTAAAAACTGATCGTTAATTAATAATGACGTGGCTAAGGGTGTTGATGATTTAACACTCTTAGCTGTTCTTACCTCACCACATAGGGTTTTCATATATGACCCCAACTGCCCTTGCAACGCCGCCCATTTCTGGCGTACCTGCTGATGCTAAACCCTTTATCCAAATTCAACATGTCACTAAACGCTTTGGCGATTTTGTTGCGGTTGATAATGTAAGTTTGGATATTTATCGCTCTGAGTTATTTTGCCTATTAGGTGGTTCAGGCTGTGGTAAAAGTACTTTACTACGCATGCTTGCAGGATTCGAAACGCCAACTCAAGGTAAAATTTTAATTGATGGTGTTGATATGGCGGGGATTCCACCGTGGGAACGCCCTGTTAATATGATGTTTCAATCCTATGCACTGTTTCCGCATTTAACGGTTGAGAGCAATATTGCTTTTGGCTTAAAGCGTGAAGGGGTCAAACGCGATGAGATCAATCAACGTGTTGAGGAGATGCTTAAACTAGTCCAGCTGACTAAGTTTGCTAAACGTAAGCCTGATCAATTATCAGGGGGGCAGCGGCAGCGGGTAGCCTTAGCGCGTGCCTTAATTAAGCGCCCTAAGCTGTTGTTGTTAGATGAGCCATTAGGTGCTTTAGATAAAAAGCTTCGTGAGGAAACTCAATTTGAACTAGTCAATATTCAAGATAAATTAGGGGTGACTTTCGTCGTCGTTACGCATGATCAAGAGGAGGCTATGACCTTAGCTTCGCGGATTGGGGTCATGAATCAAGGTGAGATTGTTCAAATCGGTACACCTTCTGAAATTTACGAGTACCCTGTGAACCGTTTTGTGGCGCAGTTTGTGGGCTCGGTCAATATGTTTGAAGGTATAGTGACGGGAGACGAACCTGATTATACCGAAATTACCTCACAAGAAGCGGGCGCCGTGATTCATATTGATCATGGTGTTAGTTGTGCGCCAGAGCAAGTCATGTGGGTCGCTATTCGCCCTGAGAAAGTAACTATTAGCCACGAGCAACCCCAACAACCGCATAACTGGACAAAAGGGGTGATTAAAGATGTGGCGTATATGGGCAGTAGTTCGATTTATAAGATTCAACTAGCTTCGGGTAAATCTGTACGGGTTGAGCGTATTAATCGTATTCGTCGTGAGGAGGATGGTTTTACGTGGGATGTACCTGTGTATTTATCATGGGACTCTGGTGATTGCGTGGTACTCAGCTCATGAACGCGTTAACGACACCCAAAACCAGTAAACCTCCCTCTACAACTCTACCCAAATGGTTGTTAAATACTATTCAATTTGTTAAGCGGGGACGCAATATTGTTATTGCCATTCCCATGACTTGGCTGATTTTATTCTTCCTCATTCCTTTCGCCGTTGTTTTTAAAATCTCATTTGCTGAAAAAGCATTAGCGATTCCACCCATTAGTGATTTATGGCAGTGGAGCCCTGAAGATGCTTTAATTACCCTGACACTTAATTTAAGTAACTATAAGTTTTTATGGGAAGATTCGTTATATTTAGACGCTTATTTAAGCTCATTAAAAATAGCAGCGATTTCTACCGTGATTACATTAATAGTGGCTTATCCCATTGCTTATTTAATTGCACGTAGTAAAAAATATCGTTATGTACTATTAGCGTTAGTCATTTTACCTTTTTGGACATCGTTTTTACTCAGGGTTTATGCGTGGATGGGGTTTTTAAGTAAAAATGGGGTCATCAACAATATACTCATGTCAATGGGGATTATTGATGAGCCATTAACATTAATAGGTACAGATTTTGCGGTTTATATAGGTGTTGTTTACACCTATTTACCCTTTATGATTCTACCTCTTTATACGACTTTAGAAAAACTAGATGAGTCACTATTAGAGGCTTCCGCCGATTTAGGCTCTAAACCTTATGAAACATTTTTATATGTAGTATTACCGTTATCCATTCCGGGTATGGTGGCAGGTAGTTTATTAGTGTTTATTCCAGTCGTAGGCGAGTTTGTGATTCCATCCTTACTCGGTGGCTCGGATACCCTAATGATAGGTCGAGTACTTTGGGACGAGTTCTTTACGAATCGTGACTGGCCGATGGCTTCTGCGGTAGCGATTGTGATGCTGTTATTCCTCGTTATTCCGATTATGATTTTGCGTCGAGTGCAAGATGCTAAAGAGGAGCGTCATTAATGAAATCACGTGCCAACTTTTTGACAATTGCAGCCTCTTTAGGATTTGCTTTTCTCTATTTGCCGATTATTTCGTTAGTAGTTTTTAGCTTTAATGAATCCAAATTAGTTACCGTTTGGGGTGGTTTTTCTACTAAGTGGTACGCTTCACTTTTAGAAAATGAAGCTTTAAAAGACGCGCTACAAAATAGTTTAATGGTTGCTTCTATTAGTGCTACCTTAGCGACAATATTAGGAACGATTGCTGCCTTAAGTTTAACTCGCTTAGGTAATTTTAGAGGTAAAGCGTTATTATCCGGTATGGTAACCTCTCCGATGGTCATGCCCGATGTTATTATTGGTTTGTCCTTATTATTATTATTCGTGGCAATGGAAAGTCTAATTGGCTGGCCAGCCGGACGTAGCTTAACTACAATTATTATTGCACA
>JBDKGX010000146.1:0-5908 GCA_039797965.1 Pseudomonadota bacterium | reverse complement strand
TGGGCATTTTCATTGCACTCATTGTCACGAATTGTATTGTGATTGGTCGGGCTGAAGCCTTTGCCGCCAAAAATACGCCTGTGCATACCTTGTTAGACAGTACCATGATGGGCATAGGCTTTATGTTAGTACTTTGCGTCTTAGGGGGCGCTCGTGAAATCGTGGCACAAGGTACTTTATTTTCCCAAGCGCATTTAATGTTTAGTGAGAGTGCTAAAGCCATGACGATTGTCTTTAATCCTGATTATAAGGGTATGTTACTAGCGGCGTTACCCCCTGGCGCATTTATTGGTTTGGGCTTTTTAGTGGCACTGAAAAAATGGATAGACACCGTTCTCAAAGAGCGCGCTAAAGCAAAAGCCGCCCTTACTCATCCTACTTTGGCAGGAGAGCAAGCATGAATGCTGCCCAACGAGCGGAAATGTTTCGCCGTTGGCAAGTGGCTAATCCGCATCCCACCACTGAACTGGAGTATCACACTCCGTTTGAATTACTAATCGCCGTGATTTTATCCGCACAAGCCACTGATAAAAGCGTGAATAAAGCGACTAAACCTTTATTTGCGATGGCTAATACACCTGAAGCGATTGGCGCATTAGGGGTGGACGGCTTAAAAAGTTATATTAAAACCATAGGTTTATATAACAATAAAGCCACTAATATTATTGCCACCTGCCAGCAGTTGATTGCTAAGCACCATTCACAAGTACCTGCTGATCGTGCCTCACTCGAAGCGCTTCCCGGAGTGGGGCGTAAAACCGCGAATGTGGTACTCAATACTGCATTTGGTGAGCCAACGATGGCGGTGGATACTCACATTTTTCGCTTGTCCAATCGTACAGGGTTAGCACCGGGTAAAAATGTATTAGAAGTTGAGCAAAAGCTCTTAAAAAACATTCCTCCAGAGTACTTACACGATGCCCATCACTGGTTGATTTTGCATGGGCGCTATGTATGTACCGCGCGTAAACCTAAATGCCCTACCTGCCTAGTGGCTGATCTATGTGATTTTAAAGAGAAAACCGTATAATGTTGACCTCAGATCGTAGTGCATTAAGACAGTTTTATAGTCAAACGTGGAGTAAAGCCCAACAAGGTCAAGTACTGGATGCTTTGGAAACCCAAATCGCTCAGGTCATTAGCGAACATCCTGAATATCATACTTGGCTCAATAATCAGCGCATTGAGGCTGATTTTTCACCCGAAATGGGACAAACCAATCCCTTTTTGCATATGGGTTTACATTTAGGATTACGTGAGCAACTCTCGACTGATCGACCAGCGGGAATTCGCGCATTGTATCAACAATTATTAGTACACTATGATCCTCATGATTTAGAACATCAGATGATGGAGTGTTTAGCTGAGAGTTTATGGCAAGCTCAACGCTATAACCAACTCCCTGATGAGACAGCATATTTAGCGTGTTTAGAACAACTGAGGACAATATGATAACAACACAATTAAGCAAAGGGCTGTTCAGTAGCGCTGTAGTATTGAGTTGCGCTCTGATTTTAAATGGCTGTGGTGCAGCCCCCGCCAGCAACAGCTATACCACTGCCCAAGCCGGTAAATTACAAGAAGTAAAATTCGGCGAAGTGATTAGCGTACGTAGCATTATGATTGAGCAAAATAGCTCTCAAAGTGGTCAGTATGCAGGCGGTATGATTGGTGGTTCCGCCGCCAAAGGCATTCTCCCCGGCGATGGTACAAGTATGGTCGGTAGTGTTACAGGTGCTGTAGTGGGTAGTGCGGTAGGTACGATTATTGATCGCACGGTTGAAGCTAAACCTGGTTTGGAAATTACTTTAAAATTTGAAGATGGCAAAGCTGCGGTCATTGTGCAATTAGCCGACAATATATTCACTGCAGGTCAAAAGGTTAAGATTGTGACCAGCGATGGCATTTCACGCGTAGTACCTCTGTAAAACTTTAAGTAGTCGAGTACTTTAGGTTTTATATCTCTCACAAAAGAGGTATCTCCACTACGAGATACCTCAAACACCACAACACACTGGTCTAGTTAGAAGAGCTTCAAAGGTGAAATAAAGTTCTTCGCATTTTCTACAAATTCTTTACGCGCGGAGGGCAATACCACTAAACGATCATCCGCCGCTAACTCTGGGTCAGGCGCTTGTCCAGTACGAATAGCCGTCAAATCGACTTGATAACGCTGGGTCTGACCGTTGGGTAAATAGCGCATTAAAATAGCTTGCTCACTATTGGCTAATTTCGTATTACCCCCTGCTAATGCCAGTGCTTGTAAGACGGTCATGCGTCCTTTAATAGGAAATACACCGGGCGAACCCACCTCACCTTCAACCGTAACTCGTTGGTTGAGCGGTGCTTCTAGTACGACGATACGATCATCTTGTTGCAAAGGGACATCAGGCGCCATGCCAGACCGCACCGCATCTAAATCAATGCGCTGTTGAATCATACCGCCTTGACCACGACGATGTAGCATCACGGCATGAGGGACTTCTGCTTGTGAGGTTCCTCCAGCTAATGCCACGGCTTGTAATAGACTCATGTCATTATTGACTGGAAATACACCGGGAGCTTTGACTGATCCTTCGACCGTAATACGATTTTGAGCAGATTGTTTTACTAGCACACTTACTTGAGGATTATTCATAAAATCACGTTCTAAGCGCCGCGCGATTTCACTTTCTAAGGCACTCGGAGACAACCCCTTAGCTCGCACTGAGCCAATTAAAGGCATAGTGATATTACCCCCGCTATCTACCTGCACCGTTTTGGATAGCTCAGGTACTTTGTAAACCGTCACCTCAATCACATCTTGTGACCCAATCGCATCACTAAAAGTACGCGCTTGATAATTAACAGGATAAGCTGGAGCATAACCCACACTGGCTGCTGCAATAGACAGCCCTCCGTACAGCGGTTGCGGAGTACTGACCATACGTGGCGCAGGTGCGTGGGGAGTCACTATAGGACTTGAAATCGCTGGCGCTCTAATAGTAGCGGCACTAGCAGGTACAGTAGGATAGCTAGATTGTGGGGTGGTGGTTGAACACGCGCCTAATACAAAACTAGATCCAAGTAAAATAACGTACTGGTACGGGTGTTGCATGATTAAACCATCTCCACAAATTAGCATTATTGGTATGTAGCCTTTAGGCTTTAATTAGGATTAGATTAATCAATACCTATATCAGTCGATATAATCAAAGGTACTAAATTGCAATATTCCCAGACAATAGGAAGAATGAGGCAAAACTACAGGAGTACTCGCCATGACTTTACATCAACCCATTGCCGTTAATAGCGCTTTGCACCATACCATGCAGCAATGGCGGCGGGATATTCATCAACACCCTGAAACGGCTTATGAAGAATTTCGCACCAGCCAAAAAGTAGCAGAACAACTCAAAGTACTGGGCTTAGCAGTATATGAAAACATTGGCGGCACGGGTGTAGTTGGAGTACTTAAAGGTAAACAAGGCATAGGTCGACACATTGGACTACGGGCTGATATGGATGCATTGCCTTTGCTTGAATTAAATACCTTTGAACACAAATCCTGTCACCACGGCAAAATGCACGGTTGCGGGCATGATGGGCATACAACTATGCTTCTGGGTGCTGCTACTTATTTAGCCCAACATAATGATTTTAAAGGAACTGTGTATTTTATTTTCCAACCTGCTGAAGAAGGATTTGCGGGGGCTAAACGTATGATTGAGGATGGGCTGTTTACCCGCTTTCCGATTGAAGAAGTGTATGGCATGCACAATTGGCCGGATTTACCAGCTGGACAATTAGGCATTCATACGGGGGCAGTGATGGCATCAACAGACTCGTTTTACATTACGGTTACGGGTAAAGGTGGTCATGCCGCGATTCCTGATGGGGTGATTGACCCGATTGTTGTCACGGGGCAATTGATTCTGGCGATTCAAAGCATTGTGTCACGCAATATTAGCCCTCTCAAAAGCGGTGTGGTCAGTATTACTCAAGTACATGGCGGCAGTGCCACCAATATTATTCCCGAAGAAGTTAAACTCAGTGGCACGATTCGCACGCTCGATGAAAACCAACGCGCCTTAATCAAAGAGCGCCTAGAGCAAATTGTAACGCAAACCGCTCATGCTTTCGGCGCTCATGCCTCGCTGGAAATTAAACCGATGTACCCTGTTACCCAAAATACTGAACGTGAAGCTGAGTACTGTTATGAAGCAGCCAAAAGTTTAGTCGGTGAAAGTAATGCTATATGGAATCCTTTGCCTAGCATGGCGGCAGAAGATTTTTCCTTTATGTTGCAACAACGCCCCGGAGCTTACATTTGGTTAGGTAATGGTGCATCCACTCACAATAAGCCGCTGCATAATCCCTATTATGATTTTAATGATGGTGTGTTGCCGTTGGGTGCAAGTTTTTGGGTATGTTTGGTGGAGCAACGCTGCTGTTAATATTCAAAACAAAGTACTTTAGTAATGGATATTATTAAATATGAAAGTATTTCATTTTTAAGCTGTTATTAGTCCAACTAGTTTATAAATACTTAGACTAGCTGGACTCGATATTAATAGTTTTCCAATGATGGAAACCCTATTAGCTTAACCATAAAAACGATTAAAATTAGTAAAGTTAGTATCAAACAAGCCTTTGACTTCGTATAACTTATAGGTAGTTTTATCACCTTTAGGACTAATAGTACCGTCTAACATTTCTAATACGCCACCCCCTTGGGCATCAGCGCCTTTATCACCTTTACGTGCTTTACCATCACCGTCAGCAGTTTGCCCCCAAATACCATGCGGCTTAATACCATCCAAAACAACATTCTTACTTTCCATTTTTACATCTAAATGGGAACCCATACTACTCGCTTTGATGGTGTATTCTGGTGTTTGAAGTACTACTTGAGAGCCTTTTTTACTTACTGTGTTGGTACCAACACGATAAGAACCATCGCTCATTACTTTACCATTAATAGAGACATTAGCTTTTGAATCGATCTGAACCTTATCGCCTCCCATCGTAATACCCAAGGCACCATTATAAGTAATACCATCACCACCACCTTTGTAAGCGGTATTGACTTGTAAATTTTTATCACTCAGGATGTTGTAAATTTTACCTGGCTCACCATGTACATCATAATCATCCCCTTCCGCTCCAACATAATGCGGATCCCCCCAAATACTCGCTCCTGCTAATATCGCTAACGGATCCATAGGCTCAGGATTGTTAACCACAAAACCATTTCGATCAAGATTGTTTTGGCTATTAGATACTACTTGCTGATTCATACTTTGAATAAATTGCATTAAAATCGGCACTAATAGCGCCATTATATCCGAGGCTCCGTTATTATTAGAAACCCCAAATAAAGGGATATAACTTGGCGCAGCTTGATAACCAAAGGGCGATGAATAAGAGCTGGCAAATGGTGCAGAATAATAAGATGCATCATTAGACATAAAAGGCGACATTAAATTACTCATAATAAAACCTCGATAATTCTTTTAAAATTTAATCAATAAATTTAGCAAACCACTTTACTTAGATATTAAAATTTAAAACGACTAACATAGTAAAATTAGCATCAACCACTCTTATTAGCTCATAAAAGTCATAAGAACTTCTTATTAAAAAGAGCTACATACACTCAAGCTATAAAAAAATCTATATATTATTGATAATATTGAATTTCTATTAAAAATAGTATCGTCCTTAATCTATTAGCGTATTAAGTCGTTTAAAAATTAACATATGTAATGATATGAGATAACCTCAACAAACAACTTCTTTCATTTGCTTGAAAACTTGTTATAAATAAACTTCACATTCTTCTTGTAAAATATACTCAATCACACATGTATTATTTTTAATACAGCTCTATTTTTTTTGTAAGAAGTAACCAGACAAAATTCAAATA
>JBDKGX010000145.1:0-5929 GCA_039797965.1 Pseudomonadota bacterium | reverse complement strand
TTTGATCCAGTGTCATCAATTCAAAATTGATCACCTCACCATCGGTATTCACAGGCTGAAAGTCGGCTGGCAACCATAAATCAAACACAAAAATCGTCGACCGATCCAAACCCCGCGCACCTTGTTGCTGATAGCTGATATTACGTACATGTGTCGCGGTTTGCGCCAGTGCTGCGGGTATATTCGCCTCCTCGTGGGCTTCTTTGAGCATATTATCCCGTACACTAATCCCCACAGGCTGCCCCCCTGCCACCATCTGATCAAGCTTGCCTGGCCATAAGGGTTTTACTAACGTGCGTGTCCCTGTCCAGACTTTAATTCCGTCCGGTGTTTCAACTAAGCCATTGACATGCAAGCCAAAGTTTTGAATCCCTAAATAGCTAGTCGCGGCTCGCTCCACTTCAAATTCAGCAAAGCCACCAAAGCTATGCGTAATCGGATAATTTTCCCCTACCCAACTATCGAGTACTTTACGTTGATAAAGCTCACGCATGACGCCCATGACCGCTTCGGTACGTTCGGCATAAGTGTTTAAAGTGGGATTTAGCTGTACGTCTTGAGTACTGACCTTAAACACCTCTGAGAATGGTGCGAGGGCTTGTGCAAAGCTAGGGAGCACATAGCCATAGATTTGGTCATTAACAATAAAGGCGGGAAATGACGCGACTTGAGCATTATTACAAGCCGCAATCCGATCTAAATAGCTCATACCTACCCCAAGGTAAAAAGTGCCATTGTAGCGGTTATACGTGTGGGACTGGCAGATTTATTGATTTTTTAGGGTGAAAAGAGGCGGTGGAGCTAGAGTTACTAGGGGTGAATTTAATGGTGCAGGACATTCATAAGTAGATGAATAATACGGAAGTACTCCAATGGTTAAGCACTTTAAACCCATCAAATTAAGCTCTCAATTTAAGTAAAATAGCTCTGACTAAGTAAAATATTACCATAGCTGCAAAAAACCAAAAAATGATCAAAATTACAATAGTAATAGGGGCATAATTTGGAGTTTCCCGATTAAATACCCATAAAGTCCACTCGTGTAGCATGGGTTTATTTTTTAGAAAAGGCATCAACTGAGTGGGAAAAATAGCAAAACTTATAATAGGGTTAGAATAAGGCTGAGGGATACCAAAAGCACCTAATAATAACAAAAGGGGCACGCTAACCCCTACGGATACGTAAAGCAGTACTGTTTTTAATAGTCGGGTGAGTGAATGGCTCAACTTGATTTAATCTCTTACTCTTCTAACCAGTAAAGTTTAGTCTAACTCTCCCTTCAACACTGATTATTAATAATCCAACGCGCGAACAGCTTTATTGCTAATTGATAACCTTGATCTATTTTAATAACTATTTCTTTTCTAATTAATTGATTAATGGCAGTTTGCGATATAACGTCTAGCTCTAGTACTTGACCTAATGCTAGTGAGCGCATAAGGGTTTGCTCGACTTCACTATTGCCATTGCGCCACATATCGGAGAAGTAGGCGGAGGATGATTTAAGTACTTTGGTACAGGCGATTTCCACCGCTTCTACAGTGGCTAAGGTTTGATTGTGGCTATTGAGATGATTAATGAGTTCGGAGGCTACTGCTTGAAGTAGATAGAAAGCTATTGATCGAGAATTAAAACTAACCAAGTACTTGTAAGCCCCGCCCCCATCGCTTATTCTGAATAAGTACTCTTTGATTAGAGTACTTAACAGCAATAGCTGGATTAACTCAAAGTACTTCTAGGCGGTAAATCACCGCCACAACGTAGGCGGTTTTTTTTCGTCTGCACATTAGGCGGTATCGATTCTGTCGGGTGTGTAGGCAATAAAACACCGCTTTGGCGGGAATAACTACAACGTTTCCTAGAGACGTTTTGAGCATCCGGCTTTTTTGCCAACTCATCAAACTCTATCTAGGAACATTGTAAAATGAGCCTCGCCCATACCCTTATTGACTCAGCGCTGGTGGCTGACCTCACTCAAAACGAACTCAAAATCTTTCTAGTACTCTTACGTCAAACGTTATGCTTTGGTAAAACCTCAGATCCCTTGACTCCCAAACGCATCGCCACCCTCGCCCATATTAGAAAAGATCGAGTACTCACCGCCATCAATGGTTTTTTACAAACAAAACTCTTTCAAACAAAACCCCATCCAGTATTTGAAACAGAGTACTTCATTAACTCAGAATTACTCACGCAACCCCCTACTAAAGTACTCGTGCCTCATCTCCCAAAAAACAGAAAAGCCCCCCATTATCCAGAAGTACTTTCCGAGAAATGGGTACATACAACTAAAACCATTACAATAAAAAACCACACAACTACCGCAGCACTGAATACTAAGCCCCGTACTGTGAACGCACTTGATCAAGTACTCGCCCCCAGTCGCTGTAATGATTCAAAACAGGGAATGATTGAAAGTACTCAAAGCTTGCCCTACCCCAAAACCTTTGGCGTACTTGAAGCGCAACAAGCCGCCAAACTACTCGATGGTTTAAGCCCTCAGCTCGCCAGTGATTGCCTCAAAGTACTCGATCATGCTCTACAACACGGTAAAGTACTCAAACCCCTAGCCTATCTACATCAACTGGTGAAAGCTGCCCGAAACGGCACATTAGACACCCGTACTTTATCCCAATTACCTAGTACTTTTACGCCTCCCCGTCCTACTGCCCAACAACGCCTACAGGTGCTGGCTAGCGAAATTAATGGACTCGATCAATTATTCAAACGGGCGGGGATTCCGATGGATGAACTGAATGCGGGTAAACATGCGCAGTTAATTAGCGAATACCGCTGCTTGAATGGTTTGATTTCACCCCGCACTTCTTAACGAGTACGTTGTGAGGGGCATACAAATTGTCCTACTATAAAACCGCGCTTACTGCGGTGCTTAGTGGTACGCCCTGCCATGCGTTTGCGCCACATCCGAAAGCTGGAGGCTTGCATCTGTTGACGCATGAGCTTAATCACTTCGCCCTCGTTTAAGCCATACAATGTTTGAATCGCCTCAAACGGGGTACGATCCTCCCACGCCATTTCAATAATGCGGCTCATGTCTGCCTGTTCCATACTGCTACCTTTTTTATGTACCGTTACATGACTCTTTAGGTTTAAATTAACGCACGTACTAACGCCAATCAATGAACATTACACCTACTAGTGCTTAACAGGTTATGCAAGAGAAGTCTTTAAATCCTCAGCTTGATCAATATCCCAAAGTACTCCCTTATCCTGCGTCTCGATTTTAGTTAACTGAGTACTTTCACGCTTAATCAGTGCGCCCGCGCCTTTATCACCGGACAAGGCTAATAACTCATCACAAAACGTGGCATTAAATCCCACCGGATGCCCACGTTGCCCTTGGTAAAAGGGCGCTACTAGCATCGTTCCCAGTACTAAACGACTGCCCACTACTTGCAAAGTACTCGTGCTAATAAAAGGCATATCCCCCAAAGCAATCACCCAGCCTTTAGCCTCTACAGTACTGGTCACCCCCAAGGCTAAACTGGTGCCCATCCCCTCCCGCGCTCGATGATTAATCACCACCTCCACGCCTTCGGCTTCTAAGAGCTTTGATAAACTCAAGTATTCTGGACTAATGACCACAATTACCCGCTCAAAGACTCGTTTTAAATTTCGGGCGGATTGCACCACCATCGGTACACCGTTACTCAAGGGATGTAATAATTTTTGCGAACCAAATCGAGTACTTTGCCCCGCAGCTAGTAAAATCGCAGGGTGATGCATATTAATTTTTTGCGAGAGCAGCGACACCATTGACTCAATCACCATGACTAATGACTTGCAAAGCCTCTAGATGATCAGGGCAATAAGCCAAAACTTTACCACCATACTTACCATCATACTTACCATCATACAGATCAATCTGAGCCTCATAGCCTTGTAGCTTAAATTGAAATAAGGGCTTTAACAGTTGGGCACAAATAGGGCAAAGCGGTGGCTTCAATTGTTCTGGCTCAAGACGATGTTCAGTTACCCACGCATTAAAGTAAAGACTATCTCTAAACATTTCGGGTAATCCCCATCCCCCTAAATAGCACCCCCCCCATATAAAGGCTTGACGGCAACCGGCTATTTGATGCGCCTCTTCGGTAAAAAGAGCACAATGATTTCTACCTTCCGTTTTTACCTTGAAGAGCTCACCTGACAGCGTCTTGGTGTTCATTAAAGGCGATTTATCATTAAGCTGATAGGTTTTAACCCAAGGTGGTACTTCATAAACCGTGGCGGGGGTAGTAGGTTTTATCCAGCGCACAGTATAGGCTAAGGAGTTATGTAACCAATCTTTACCCCAACAATACTCCCCTGGAGATAACCAAATCCTTGCATCTTTTTGCCAATTTGCAGGCGGAATAGAATAACAAGCAAAAACTTGAATCAACCCCTGTGAAGGTAAACCCGACGGTATTGCTGGCAGTTGTTGTAAGTTTAATTGCAACAATAAGACTTGCTCACCGCCGCAACGAGGACAAATAGGCCAATAATCATCGTTGGGAATATAAGGTATGCCCCCTGTTTTCGAATCATACGGACTACCAACACCCTCAGAGAACTCTACACCATAACTCTTGAACACATTGCAACAAGTACTCGGCGTATATCCAGCGTTTTTAATCTCTTCAATAGTAGTCGAATAAGCTTGATTCCAGCTCATTTGTTCAAAGCTGCGTTTATTTTTAGACATTACAACCTCCTTGCTGATTTGAGCGTGTTCATTTTGAGTGTAATGCTTTTTTACTTGCTTTATAAGCCCGTTTGCTTTATTGCTTAGCGATCTAATCCGCCGTACTCAGGATCACACATGGCTTCTGACCATACCCTTGTTGTCAATAATATTACAAAGCGCTTTGGAGACCTCTCCGTCCTTAATGGTATTTCGCTGACTGCTGACAAAGGCGATGTTATTTCGCTCTTAGGCTCTAGCGGTTCGGGTAAAAGTACTTTCTTGCGTTGCCTGAATTTATTAGAAATTCCCGACACGGGTGATGTGTTTGTCAATGGTGAGCTGATTGAAATGACTCATCACCGTGGCAAGACCGTGCCCAAAAATGCTAAACAAGTCGACCGGATTCGTACCCGCTTAGGGATGGTCTTTCAGGGTTTTAATTTGTGGAGTCATCGCACCATTTTAGAAAATATTATTGAAGCACCTGTGCATGTACTCAAAGTCCCCAAAGCTGAAGCCAAAGAACACGCGCTGGAGCTACTCAATAAAGTAGGACTGGCTCAAAAAGCGGACAGCTATCCCGATCATTTATCAGGCGGGCAACAGCAGCGTGTCGCCATTGCGCGGGCTTTGGCAATGAAGCCGGATGTAATGCTATTTGATGAACCGACCTCCGCCCTTGATCCAGAGCTGGTCGGCGAAGTCCTCAAAGTCATGCGCCAACTGGCTGAAGAAGGCATGACCATGCTAGTAGTAACGCATGAAATGGGCTTTGCCCGTGAGGTCTCCTCTAAAGTGATCTTTTTGCATCAAGGTCGCATTGAAGAACAAGGCACCCCCGCCCAAGTCTTTGGTAATCCCCAGACTGAGCGCTGCCAGCAGTTTTTGGCAAACCAATATAAATAATTTAACTTTTTGACCGTTATAACCATCTAATACTACGTCAAACCAGAGGAGTTAACCCCCATGACGAAATTAACCACCATCTTAGCCAGCGCTTTAATGGCTCTTAGCCTGACAGGGGTTGGGCATGCTGCTGACAAACTGCGCTTAGGTACTGAAGGCGCATATGCCCCTTTCAATGGTATGGATAAAGAAGGCAAATTAGTAGGCTTTGATATCGATATTGGCAATGCCTTGTGTAAAGCCATGGAAGTCGAATGTGAGTGGGTCACTTCGGATTGGGATGGTTTAATTCCCGCGCTAGATGCCAAAAAATTCGATGTGATTAATTTCGTCATG
>JBDKGX010000144.1:0-5933 GCA_039797965.1 Pseudomonadota bacterium | reverse complement strand
GCCACTTTAGTGTTTATACAATTCGATCAGTGTCCCTATCATCTAGTGGCCTAGGATATCGCCCTTTCACGGCGAGTACCGGGGTTCGAATCCCCGTAGGGACGCCACTCTATCCTCAAATGTAGTTTCGTTTTTTACTAAGTTATTTATAATACTTCTCTTTAGTTGAGTATTCTTGAGCTTAGTACATGTCTAAAAATATTCTCTGGCTATTATTGTTTTGTATAGGATTAAACCTAGGAATTTTAAATAGTGTAGCCGCAACAGCTCCAAACCCTAGTAATCAAACTATCTTGTCTGAAATGGTAGTAATGAGTTTTACAGAGCAATCTGTAGATAATCTACCTGCTTTAGTACTTACATTTTCTCAACTATTAAACCCTTACCAAGATTTTAATAATTTCATTACCTTGACTGCTAATGGTGTTCAGGTTAAAGGGATTTGGCAGGTAGCAAATAATCCCAAACAATTATATTTTAATGCCATTAACCCTGATAGTGCTTATAGAGTTCAAATTAGACCGGGGCTTAGTTCAGGTAATGACCTTAAGATTATGCTACCAGTCGATTTAACATTAAAAACTAAGCCTTTAGAACCGATTTTTGATTTTACTACTAAAGCAGGTATTTTACCTAGCCAGCTCACCGAAGGTCTGCCTATTCGAGTACTAAATGTACCAGAGTTAGATTTAGAGTTTTTAAGAGTTGAAGCACAAAACTTGCCTCAAGTATTACAACAATTAAATTTAGGCAAAGGTTTTAACATTTATGATTTAAATAATATTCGTAATTTAACTACTAGTGTTTATAGTACTCGACATATTACTAATGCCAAACCTAATACTAATACCTTAAGCATTATTCCAGTCGAGTCGATTTCCGCATTAAAATCATCAGGATTATATTTCGCAGTCATGCGTCAGCCAGGTACTTTTGGTGAGCAGGCCTATCGCGTAACCTACTTTACAGTTACAGATTTATCATTGCATGTGCGTCGCTACTCTAAAACTTTAGATGTATTTGCCCATACTATTAAGTCTGGAAAAATGTTAGATAATTTGAGTATTCAGTTATATGGAGTTAAAGACGTAATAACTGAAAAAACGAATAATGAAGGTCATGCTCATTTTAGTAATTTGCCAGACGGAGCATTTTTAGTATCAGCAATGATTGATAATAATCTTGCTTTTATTGATTTGCGTGATGATGCTTTACCATTAACTACCTATACTAGCACCAAACGCAAAGATCAACCCATTGATGTATTTTTTCATTCTAGCCGTACTTTATTCAGACCAACTGATTCAGTTGAGCTATTATTTTTGCTTAGAGACCGTGATGGTTTATCAGTGGGTATTGATAAAGTATCTATTCGACTGATACAACCTGATCAAAAAATTATACGTAACGAGATTGTTAATGCTCAGGAAAACAAGTTAGGTTACTTCAATACCAACTTTACATTGCCAGACAACAGTGCAATGGGCGAATGGTTGTTAGAGGTGCGTTTAAATGATAGTGATAAAGAAGCTCTTAATACTTTTAAATTTAAAGTACAAGCTTACAACTCTGAATGGTTAAATTTAAAATTTAGTAGCTCAACACAAAATAATGATGATAATCGTAAAATTATTTTAGCTTTACAAGGTGAAACTTATAATCATCAACCGGCTAGTCGTTATCAAGTACAAATTCAACAGCAAGTGAGTTTATTAAGAAACCCACTACCTAGCAAAGCTAAGTTTTTATTTGGCGATCCGCGTGATATTGAAAAAATTAAACTAACCAACGATCACCAATTAGCACTAAGTACTAGTGGAGGAGCGTTTGTTGAAATTAATGGTAAGGATTTTAATACACAAACACCGTTACGATTTAGTTTTAATGCCAAGCTGGTTGAGTCTGGTGGGTATAGTATTGAAAGACAGCTAACTCAAAATTATTGGCCAGCTAATACACTCGTGGGAGTAAAACCTTTATTTGATAATAATGATGTAGCAGCTAATAGTAATGTAACATTTGAGGTGGCTAAATTTGATCAAAAAGGTGGTTATGTAGCAGCTAATAATATTATGGCCTCATTATTAAAGGTTGAGCACTATTATACATGGAACTATACCAAGACTGACGGTTGGCAAAAGATTGACAACGAGCAGATTACTCCTATTAGCCAGCGTACACTCCAACTTAACGATACCTCTACCACATTATTAAGTTTCCCTGTTTTAGAAGGTGAATATTGGTTAGAGCTTGAGGATCCCAATACACACTTCAAAACAGCCTATTATTTTCAGGCAGGATGGCTGTTAAAAAGTAATAAGGTTGTTAAAAAACTTGAAGAGGTTAAACTAGCGTTAGACAAAAATAGTTACGCAGTGGGTGAGTTAGCAAAGCTATCTATTCACTCTCCTTTTGAGGGGGAAGCTATAGTCACAGTAGAAAGTGATAAGCTGCTTTGGTCTAAACAATTAAAATTGTCTAATCAAGAAACTAGTTTAGATATTCCTATTGAAAGCGATTGGAACAGGCATGATATTTATATATCCGTCATATCCCTAAGACCCTCCAGTAAACAAGATAATACTATTCCTAATCGTGCGATTGGGTTAATTGCACTGCCAATGAATAGAGATAATCGTACTTTAGGTTTAACCATTGATGTCCCAAATAAGGTCTTACCTGAGTCCTTAGTAACATTCAAAATAACAGCCAATAATTTAAAAGATAGTGATGCATTAGTAGTATTAACAGCAGCAGATTATGATTTGAGTAAAAATAATATTGCTAACCCCGCTAGCTACTTTTTTGATACTAAGCAGTACGAAGTCAAGCAATATGATGACTATAATAAAGTACTTAGTATGTTAGAAACTCCAGTCGTGAGTAGTAGCAATAATAAAATCATCCAAGATCAGGAAAAACATAGTAGGTCAGATTTTAAGTACAGTACCATTCAGACATTATTTAGTAGTCCAGTTAGTTTTAATGATCAGGGTGAAGCTTTTATTAAGCTTACTATGCCTAATGAGTCGCGCAAATTACGATTGACTGCCTTGGCATTTGGTGAAGAGCAGTTGGGGGCAGTTCAGCAGGATTTATTGGTGCAGGCTCCAGTCGAGTTTAAAGCCAATATGCCACCGTTTTTAGCAGCAGAGGATGAAAGCCGTTTATTAGTTACTTTAGTTAATAAATCTGATCAGCCTCAACAAGTGAATTTAAAAATAGGTACTAATGATTTATTAAATTTGGCTTCTACAGCTGAGCATGAGTACTTATTAGAAAAAGATCAAATAAAAGTACTAGAGCTACCTATTAAAGCTAGTAAGCGATTTGGTAACGGTAGCGTTGAATTAGAGCTAACGGGTAAAAGTTTTAGTGTACATCAGAAATTAAA
This sequence comes from Pseudomonadota bacterium, assembly GCA_039797965.1. Classification (GTDB taxonomy): domain Bacteria; phylum Pseudomonadota; class Gammaproteobacteria; order Thiotrichales; family Thiotrichaceae; genus Thiofilum. Next base: position 2,539 of record JBDKGX010000144.1, on the reverse strand, counting down.
TGTTTTAGTACGCTCAGCCTATCCACGTTTACAACGGTCACGATTATATAATATTACTAATGAAGACGGAGCCGTTACTTTAGATCGTAGTATTATTCAAAACTTACAAACAGATTCACTACGAGCGCGTCTAACACTAAGCAGCACGCCTGAGTTAAGTATGCGAGCGAGTGTAGATGATTTATTTATTTATCCTTATCAGTCGTTAGAAGCCATTGTTAGTAAACATTATCCCTATCTTTTTTTAGACGCTAATCAAGCTAATAATCTTGGGTTAATGCCGCTTACTTTTGCTGACCGTGATTATCATATTCAACAAGCTATTGCACAATTAAGTGGGTTACAACTCTCTAATGGAGGATTTACTGCATGGACAGGACAATTTGAAGCTGATCCTTGGCTTAGTGCTTATGTAGGTGACTTTTTATTAGATGCTCAAGAACAGAATTTTAAAGTACCTGATTATTTACTTAAGGGAGTACTTTCTTATTTAGAGTTACAATTAGGTGATCCCGCTGCTTTTATTAATTTAAATGTCGATAATCCAGAACATTATGCCTTTGCCGCGCGTGCTTATAGTGCTTATGTTTTAGCTCGAGTTAAAAGAGTGAGTTTAGCTAATCTAAGAGCTTGGTATGATCAATATAAAAAAGATGCATTATCCAGTTTGCCTTTAGTGCATATGGGATTAGCGTTGTATTTACGTACCGATGCCCAGCGTAGTTTGGAAGCTTTTAAAGAGGCTCTAACTGTAAAGCGTGATGATAAATTAGATTTAGGTGATTATGGCAGTACTATACGAGATGAAGCTTGGTCACTAACCTTATTGTTACAGCATGAAATTGATATACCACAGCTCAGTGAGCGGGTTAAAGAGCTGAATCGTCTAGTCTATATTCGTAATTACTACACAACATTAGAGCAAAAAGCCTTGTTCCAACTAGGTAGAGCCTTAAGCTTAACTCAAAACTTTCCAACTTGGAGTGTAGAGCTTATGTTGCAATCTAGAGGTTTGCGGGTTAATCAATCGGGGTCTTATCGATTAGATATTTCAGCCCGCGATTTAAATGCGGGTGTTACACTACAGGCTGATAACAGTGCAGCAGTTAATACAACATTAGAAGTTCAAGGCTATACACAACCACCTATTGCTGAAAAGACTGATTTTTTCCAAGTACAGCGTACTCTATTTGACATTAAGGGCAAAATTAAAACACCTGATCAATTGCAGTTGGGTGATTTAGTCATTGTCCAACTAAAAGCCAGTGCGAATGATGAGGTACATCGGGCTTTACTAGTAGATTTGCTGCCAGGCGGGTGGGTATTAGACCAACGTTTGCTGCGTAATCAGCCAGAATTAGCAGCGCTGATTTTAGAGGGTATGGATAAACCTATTAGCCAGTTATTAGAGGGGAATAACTTAATTGCGGAGCATTTTGCTTTGGATCGCTATTGGGCTGTGTTACCGCTGAATAAGAAGGCTCCTAAGTATTTATATTATTTAGTTCGAGTAGCAGCAGTAGGTCAGTTTAGACAACCACCTAGTACTTTAACAGACTTGGATTTTCCAGAGCGTTTAGGCATCGGTAATGGTATCGAGCGCTTTACCATCCAGTCGGGTAATGAGGAAAAGTATGAATAATGTTGTCACGACATTGCGACTAAAAATATTCAGTTGAGTGACAAAACGAGGTAAGTACTAAGATTAAAGTACTTACCTCGAGATTAGATAGGAAGGTGTAAGCGTACTCTCGCACCGACTTGTGGTGATACGAGTAATTCGATTTTACCACCTACGGCTGAAATGATTTCAGTGCTAACGGCTAGACCTATGCCTTGCCCCTCGCTTTTACTGTCTTCACGAATGCCACGTTGCAGAAGTTTAGAAGGATTTTCGCTAGGGAAGCCCATACCATCATCGTCAATATCAACAATCAGCATACCTTCACTAATGTGTGATGATACTTCAACCAATTGATCACAAAAACGACAAGCATTACTGAGTAGATTACCCATAAGCTCCATTAAATCTTCGGCATCTAAGCGACATTTGGCGTAGTCATCTACCAAAACTCGAATCTCAAAAGGTTTATCGCGGTATACCTTTTTCATAGTTTCAGCTAAGCGTGATAACACAGGGCGCACAGGCTGCGATACGATAATAGCACTTTGACTCGTGACCATCGCCTTACGCAGTTGACGTGAAATGATCTCCTGCATGTAGTCCACTTGACCTGCAATATCAGTCAAAACGTTTTGTAAACGTTGCGGTTCTTGATTGCCTACTTCAATTTGCGAGCGAATCGCTGCTAATGGTGTTTTTAGGCTATGCGCTAAGTCATCTAAAGAGTCTTTATAACGCTGTTTTTGCCCGGATTCGTGGCTGATTAAGGCATTAATGGTATTTTTGATCGGCGTTAGTTCTTCAGGATAATCATCCAAAATGAGTTCTTGCTCACCTAGTTGAATAGCATGAACTTCTTCTTCAAACTCCTTAATCGGTGAGACTACCCAAAAACTAGAGGCTAGTTGTGCAATC
>JBDKGX010000143.1:0-5990 GCA_039797965.1 Pseudomonadota bacterium | reverse complement strand
GGATTTAAACGCAAAATATCACGATCTTTACAAGTCCCCGGTTCAGACTCGTCGGAATTACACACAATATACTTTTGCCCCGGCATAAAACGCGGCATAAAGCTCCATTTCATTCCGGTTGGGAAACCTGCTCCACCCCGCCCCCGCAAGTTGGAAACTTTAACTTCTTCAATAATGGCTTCTTGGGTGAGCTCACCTGAAAGGACTCGTCGCCATGCACTGTAACCACCAACTTTTAAATAAGATTCTAAGGTGTGTGACTGATCACCAAATTGCAACGTGGTATAACAAACCTGATTTGCCATGCTTTACTCCAATCCTGCCAAAATCTCATCCACCTTGTCAGGTGTAAGATGGGTGTAATACACATGGTTAATTTGCATCATGGGCGCACTAGAGCAAGCCGCTAAACATTCTTCTTCATTCTTTAAAAAGTACTTACGATCTGGGGTACTTTCACCCGTTTTAATCCCAAGCTTAGTCTCAATATGCTGCACAATCTCATCTGAACCGCACAACATGCAGGAGATATTGGTACATATAGAAATACTATATCGAGCTGAAGCTTTAGCATCTAACTCATACATAGAATAGAAACTAGCTACTTCGTAAACCTCTATGGGTTTTAGGTTTAAGTACTCTGCTACTGCATCCATTTTCTCAGTAGAGAGATAGCCATCCGTATGCATCACTGCTCGTAACGCAGCTAAGAGGGCAGAACGTTTTTGCTCTGGAGGATAGCGCTTGAGCCAATGATCAATCTCATGGCGCTCATGCTCGGTGAGTAAATCGCTTTTACACGTTAAAGTACTCGTAGTCATTAACGATCTACCTCCCCAAAAACAATATCTTGTGTACCAATCAAGGTCACGACATCCGCTAACATATGTCCACGCGCCATTTCATCCAAGCCCGATAAATGCGCAAAACCCGGCGCTCGAATTTTCAAGCGATACGGTTTATTCGCACCATCAGAAATAATGTAACAGCCAAACTCGCCTTTCGGATGCTCAACCGCTGCATACGCCTCCCCCTCAGGTAAGCAATACCCTTCGGTAAAGAGCTTAAAGTGGTGAATCAACGCTTCCATATCTTGCTTCATATCAGCACGCTGGGGGGGAGTCACTTTGGAGCCTTCCAACATAACCGCACCCGGATTAGCTCGTAACCATTGAATACATTGCTGAATGATTTTATTGGACTGTCGCATCTCTTCCATGCGGACTAAATAGCGGTCGTAACTGTCGCCATGCGTACCCACCGGAATATCAAAATCCATTTGCTCATACATGGCATAAGGTTGGCGCTTACGTAAATCCCATTCAACACCAGAGCCACGCAACATCGGCCCTGTAAAGCCCATTTGCAAAGCACGCTCAGGAGTCACCACCCCAATACCGACGAGACGCTGCTTCCAGATACGATTGTCGGTCAATAAGGTTTCATACTCGTCCACATACGTGGGAAAACGCTCGGTAAAATCTTGTAGAAAATCGAGTAGGCTGCCTTGGCGATTAGCATTGAGGCGCTTGAGTTCCGCTTCTGAGCGCCAACGCGAGGTTTGATATTGCGGCATCGTATCGGGTAAGTCTCGATACACACCACCCGGACGGTAATAAGTCGCATGTAAACGCGCTCCCGATACTGCCTCATACGCATCCATTAAATCTTCACGCTCACGAAAAGCGTACAAAAACATCGTCATCGCGCCCACATCGAGCGCATGCGCACCAATCCATAATAAGTGATTAAGAATACGAGTAATCTCATCAAACATAGTACGAATATACAGCGCTCGAACCGGAGGTGTGATCCCCAGTAATTTTTCCAGCGCCATGACATAACCATGTTCATTACACATCATGGACACATAATCGAGCCTATCCATATAACCAATGCTTTGATTATAAGGTTTACTTTCGGCAAGCTTCTCCGTACCGCGATGTAATAAACCAATATGCGGGTCAGCACGGACAATGACTTCACCATCCATTTCCAGTACTAAACGTAGTACTCCATGTGCCGCAGGATGGGCAGGACCAAAGTTGAGAGTGTAATTACGAATTTCAGGCATTAGCGTTTTCCCTCACTACCTTCACGAATCACTCGTGGTACTAACGTACGCGGCTCAATAGAAACAGGCTCATAGATTACTCGCTGCGTTTGTGCGTCATAACGCATTTCAACCTGTCCAATTAGAGGAAAATCTTTACGGAAAGGATGACCCACAAAACCATAATCCGTCAAAATACGTCGTAAATCAGGATGTTCTTCAAACATAATCCCAAATAGATCAAACGCTTCACGCTCATACCAATTGGCTGCTGACCACACTTTGATTAAAGAGGGAATCCGCGGGAAACGCTCATCATCGCACCAAGTACGCACCCGAATCCGTTGATTCTTAGCCACCGATAAGAGGTGTACGACTACTGCAAAACGTCCGGGAAATTGCTCTGGTACTTGTAGCTCACTCTCTTCCTCATCCGCAAAATCAAAAGGGTCAGCTTCAGTAGGAGTACTTTGTACGGCACGACTAAACCCACTCCCTGTTGCATGTGTGACATCCCATTCACTATTGCCATAAGCCAAGTAATCCACCCCACATAAATCAATTAATTGATCAAATTGGGTGATATTGTCATAGCGAAGGAAATTACAAACCTCAAGCCATTGCTCGGGTGGTACATCAAGAGTGAGTTCATTAACATCCAGTTTTGAGCGCAAAATACGTGCACCCAAACCATCCTTTAAGTACTCATTAAGTTGTGCAAGATAATTCATGATACGGACGACCGTGCAATCGTATTCGTGCGGCGAATTTTGTTTTGTAATTGGATAATGCCATAGAGCAAGGCTTCAGCGGTAGGGGGACACCCGGGCACATAAATGTCGACGGGCACAATACGATCACAGCCACGCACTACTGCATAAGAATAATGATAGTACCCTCCGCCATTTGCGCAGGAACCCATTGAAATCACCCAACGTGGTTCAGCCATTTGGTCATACACTTTACGCAAAGCAGGTGCCATCTTATTAGTCAAAGTTCCCGCTACAATCATCACATCTGATTGCCGTGGGCTAGGACGAAACACCACACCAAAACGGTCTAAATCATAACGCGCCGCCCCTGCATGCATCATTTCCACCGCACAACACGCTAAACCAAACGTCATCGGCCACAGGGAGCCAGTACGCGCCCAATTGATTAGTTTATCAGCTGAGGTCGTGACAAAGCCTTTTTCGAGCACACCTTCTATTCCCATTCCAGTGCCCCTTTTTTCCACTCATAAACAAAGCCTACTAATAAAATTCCAATAAATAGTGCCATAGCGATCAGTCCCGCCATACCGATTTCATCAAGTACTACCGCCCAAGGAAATAAAAAGGCAATTTCAAGATCAAAAATGATAAATAGGATAGCCACCAGATAATAACGTACATCGAACTTCATACGGGCATCGTCAAATGCCTCAAAACCACACTCAAATGGAGAGTCCTTAGCTGCATCAGGACGACGGGGCCCCATTAGTAAGCCTAAAGCTAATAATATGATTGCTAGGGCTAAACCAACCCCCAAAAACAATAAGACGGGCAAATATGCGGCTAACATGAACACTCCTAGTGGTGTTGCGATCTGATTATTGAAGGCTTAGTCACATGAACTATCATAAAGTACCTTCGATGATTGCCTATTGATCTATATGGATATTTTTAGCACCCTAAAAGAATAACGCTGTCTATCTCTTAGTTGTTTAACAGGTGCAATTTAGTCACAACGCTACAAGCTTTATGAATGTTTTGACAGTACCCCACAGGAACATTCATAAGGCATTAACATAGCAATTATTGCGCCTTAATATAAGCCAGTCACTCAAAAAAACCTTGTTAAGAAAGTTGTTTAATTATTGACAAATAACGAGTGCCTTTATACTAGTCCCACTCATATATTGATTCGATTAAAAATTCTAAGCATCACTTGGCATCACTATGAAACAAACTTCTACACGCACTATTAGCCAAACCTTGTTATTAGGCATTATAGGAGCAGGATTAGGCACAGGATTAGGGCTACCTGTTGCCCCATTATTGGGGAGTGCACTTTTGGTATCCATAGTTACCTTAATGGGTATCCACACGGGTGCATCCCACTCGTTACGTAACTTCAGTTTTATTGTAGTAGGTTGTTCACTGGGGTGTGGTATCACCCCTGAGACTTTGGCTTTAGTAGGTCATTGGCCTTGGAGCTTGGCAGCTTTAGCCTTAAGTATTGCTTTTATGATGTATGCCAATGTTTGGTTATTAGTGCGCTTTTATGGGCAAAGCGTTGAGACTAGCTTATTAGCTTCTAGCCCCGGAGCTTTATCCTCTGTCATTGCTTTGGCAACCAGTGGTTATGGTAATGCGCGTGCAATTATGGTTTTACAGGGTATGCGCCTCTTACTAGTGATGGCGTTATTACCTGTCATTATCGAGGGTTTAAATTTACAAGGTACTACCAATGCTGCTGTTTTGCATGGTGTATTAGATTATGCCTATCTGCCCACACTCATTATTAGCTCTTACGTACTCGCCGCTTTCTTAGACAAAATCAATTTTCCAGCCGCTTATATTATGGCGGGACTCATTATTAGCGCATTAGGGCACGGTACAGAATTAATGCAAGGGGTTATGCCTAATCCGTTAGTGATTATTGCATTTATTATCATTGGTAGCTCGGTAGGTACTCGTTTTAATGGTATGCAACACTCCGAACTAAAACGTTATGCAGGTGCGGCTATTGCTAGTGTAACCTTGAGTAGCATTATTGCTGCGGTGGCTGCCTTTATCATGGCTAAGTTGCTTCAACTACCGTTTGGACAAGTGTGGGTAGCTTACGCCCCCGGCGGTGTAGAAGCCATGGCTGCTTTAGCGATGGCACTCCATTTTGACCCTGCTTATGTTGCAGTGCATCATTTAGCACGGATTATTGGATTAGTACTAGTGTTACCGTTAGTGATGACATGGCTGCGAATTAAACCTAACGCGGCAGGACAATAACTTGCCCAACTAAGCCGACTTTATAATGCCCTGACTGGAGGCTAGCAAACGCTACATTGCCTGCCTCAGTAAACTCCCATATGACTTCTTTGGTTTGATTAGGCTCTAGAGTCAAAAGGGTATTAATCGGCAGCTCAGGATCCAGTACTCGTTGTTTAGCAAATTCTCGTAACTCTACTGCCCTTCCTAACGTCCAGTCTTGTTTTACTAGACTATTGTTGTGCAACACAAACTTAACATGTTCATGTTGAGGTACCATAATACGATTGGGGTCATAGCGCAGCGTATCGAGAATATTAATTTCAATAGTACGAGTTACTTTAGCACTATCCCCTTGCTGCCCCGCACTAGGTGCGCTGTAAGCATCTTCATTCATTATCGTTGCGGGAGTACTTGAGTTAATAGCTAAAGCCGCTTCAGGAGTGGGAGTAGGAGTACTTTGCTGGCTAGTCGCTAGTGATTGCGCGGTTAATTCGGTACTGATGATAGCCTCTAACTGATCACGTTGAGCCGCTTGAGCAACAACCATGTCTGGCGTTAGGACACTGACATTATTGCTATTCATATCATTAGAATCAGTCATTCTTTCAACAGCATTCGTCCGTTCCTCACGACTTTCAAACTGAGCCTCTAACTGATCAATCGAAGGCATTACTTTAGGGGGTAACGCCTTGGCAAAGGCTGCACTCCCCGTCGCTATTTGTGTAGTTGAATTTTGAGTCTCTACGGTATTTGTTGTAGGCACAGGAAGAGGAGTACTTTCAAGATTAGCGATATGAGGAGTAGGTGTAAGTTGGTTGATAGTGGTATAGCCTAACCCTAGTTGAGATTGAGTAAAATATTGATAGGCGACTAATGACCCAGCTCCTATCAAAGCCATCGCAACTAAAGTATAACTTTTCCAATGCCCCCACTGCTCTTTATCAAGGCTAAACACCAAACCCAGT
>JBDKGX010000142.1:0-6062 GCA_039797965.1 Pseudomonadota bacterium | reverse complement strand
CACTTATAATTGCATTTTGCCTAAATCCGCCCAATCGTAAACTAATACATTTTCACTAAAGTTAGGCTCTAATTGTAGTACTTGATAAAACACATAAGCCGATAAAGCAAACGCTACTCCCACACAGGTACTAGCTAACCAATGAGTGTTCGTACGTCCTAAGAGTTTACCAAAAAAACCAGCACCGATAGCACCTAGTAAGGGTAATAACACAATCGCTAGATAAATCGATTTCATATATTACCCCTTCATTTCATCTAAATCTTCAACTTGAATCGAGCGGCGATTACGAAATAACACCACCAAAATAGCCAAGCCGATCGCTGATTCAGCTGCTGCTACTGTCAGTATAAAAAACACAAAGATTTGACCCTGAATATTATTCAAATAGTGTGAAAAGGCTACAAAATTTAAATTAACACTCAATAGCATTAACTCGATGCACATCAAAATCAGTAGAATATTTTTACGATTAAGAATAATGCCTGCAATACTAATGGCCAATAAAATAGCGGCTACAATCAAATATTGAGTTAAGGAGATCATTAATCTGCTCTCCCTGAAGGTAATTTCACTAGACGTACCCGATCAGCGCGTTGTACTTGAATTTGTACTTCAATATCTTGAGTTTTTACATCGACGCGACGTCTTAAGGTCAACATAATGGCAGCAATAATAGCTACCAATAAAATAACAGCGGCTATTTCCAAGGGAAATAAATACTCGGTATATAACACTTTACCAATGGCTGAGGTATTATCAGTGGTCGTTGTTTCTAGTGGAGCCTGTTTATCAAATAAAGAACTTTGTAGCATTAAAATAAGTTCGACAATTAAGAGGAAAAGTACTCCCACTCCTATCGGCAAATAACGATTAAACCCACTGCGTAACCGATCTGGCTTCAGATTAAGCATCATAATGATAAATAAGAACAGTACCATGACGGCTCCTACATAAACCAAAACCAAGGTAATACTTAAAAACTCAGCCTGCAGTAACATCCATAAAGCTGCGCTATTAAAAAAAGCCACAATTAATAACAAAGCTGAATAAACTGGATTACGCGCTACCACTACACCCACCGCAGAGCTAATGAGTAACGCGGCAAATAAGTAAAATAAGAACGCGGTAAAACTCATAGTTTCTCCTAACGGTAGGGGGCATCTTGGGCTTTTACACGATCAATGGTGGCTTCATGCTCATCACCAATCGCTAGTAATTTAGCCTTAGTCATAATGTTTTCACCCCGATTTTCAAAGTGATACTCAAAAATCGGGGTTTCAACAATCGCATCCACTGGACAAGCTTCTTCACAAAAGCCACAGTAAATACATTTAAATAAATCAATATCATAACGTGTCGTTCGACGAGTATCATCAGGACGCTCATCCAACTCAATCTTAATCGCTAAGGCAGGACAAACCGCCTCACACAACTTGCAAGCTATACAACGCTCCTCACCATTAGGATAACGACGTAAAGCATGTAACCCACGAAAACGGGGAGATAACGGTGTTTTTTGCTCTGGATATTGAACAGTAACTTTACGCTCAAACAAGTACTTACCGGTTACCTTAAGCCCTTGCATTAGTTCGGCTAAGGTAAAGGACTTTAGATAGTGTTTAAAATTAATACCCATTACCAAGCTCCTAAGCTAACCAAGGTTGCCACCCCAAAGCTACCGCAACCCCTTCAGCAAACAACCAAACAATGGTGACAGGAATCAGTACTTTCCACCCCAGTCGCATAATTTGATCATAGCGATAACGTGGAAACGTCGCTCTAAACCATAGATAAAGAAAAATAAAGAAACAGGTTTTAATTAAAAACCAGTGAATGCCATTATCAAAAAACAGCCCCAACATGGGGATTTGGGTTAAAAACGTTAGCCCTTGAAAAGGGGATAACCATCCACCCAAAAACATTAACGACGTCAGTGCTGAGATCAAAATCATATTGGCGTATTCAGCCAAGAAAAATAAGGCAAACGCGACACCTGAGTACTCAACATGGAAACCTGCCACAATTTCAGACTCACCCTCAGCAACATCAAAAGGAGCACGATTCGTTTCTGCCACACCCGAAATAAAGTACACTAAAAATAAACCAAACAAAGGCCAGATAAACCAGTCAAAAATACTGCCTGATTGAGCATGAACAATATCGGCTAGATTTAAGCTGCTAGAGGCCATGAGCACACCCACCAGAGCAAAGCCCATCGCAATCTCATACGATACCATTTGCGCCCCCACTCGTAGCGCACTCAACATAGCGTACTTAGAGTTAGAGGCCCATCCCGCCAAAATAATGCCATATACACCTAATGAGGACAGGGCTAAGACAAATAATAAACCCGCGTTAATATTAGCCAGTACCCATCCCTCAGCAAAGGGAATGACCGCCCACACTGCAAAGGCGGGAGTCAAGGTCAAAACAGGTGCAATCAAAAACAAATAGCGATTAGAACTACTAGGAATAACGACTTCTTTTAATAGGAGTTTAATCACATCCGCAAAGGGTTGTAGCAATCCCTTAAACCCGACGCGATTAGGGCCTAAACGCACTTGCATATAACCAATCACTTTACGCTCAGCATAAGTGGTATAAGCAACCGCCAAAATCAACGGAATTAAAATCGCCACGATTTTAAGCAAAATCACAATAATCATCTGCAGAGTTTCAGGCACACTTGCCCATAAGCTAGCTAACATAAAGCTCCTCCTCTGCAATCATTTCAACTACCCCAAAAATATCACCTAGCTGACTGGCTATCTCTGTACCACTCTTGAGCCAAATGGCTTGTTCAGGTACATCAGCATTCGCTTGCCATGCCACTCGTACTTGGGCATTACCTTGCTTAAGTGTAATACTCGTACCCGCTTTAAGCTGAAGTTGTGTGGCGGTATTAGGGTGTAAATGGGCTGTAGCTTCCGGCACTAAAGTTTGTAAGGCTTTGGCTCGACGCACGAGCGCATCCGCTCGATAAGGCTCTATATCCCCAATACGTTCAATGCCCTCTACCATGCTTGACCTTAAAGTACTCACTGCTTGTACTTGAGGTAACCACAAAGGCGTTTTATCGGCTAGCTGTCGCAATTCTTGGCTAATTTGCTCTAGCTGATTATAAGCACAATCGGGTACATCTAATTGGCTACCAAGTACTCTTAAAATTTTCCACGCCGGACGTGCTTCGCCTTTTGGTTCTGTTACTGCGCGTGCAAATTGCCACTCACCTGCGGCGTTCACATAAGTACCTGATGTTTCAGCCCAAGGCGTACAGGGTAAAATCACCGTGGCATATTCACGCATAGCCTCGGTAATAAAGGGGGTAATCGCAATAACTTGCTCGGCTTGACTGAGGCTAGTCATTGCGGCATGGGTATTAGCGCCATCATACTCAGGCTCTAGATTGAGCAACACGGTGGTATGTAAAGAATGATTCAGTACTTCATACGCCCCCATACCCGTAATCGTACTATTACCAAAAGCTCCACTATGTGGCAGTACACCTACCCAGTCTGCCCCTACACTATTAGCTTTGGGGGGAATCATGCCTAATTGACCTTGTAATTGCTTACCTAGCCCTTGAGCAAGGCTTGCAATATCGGCATACAAGGGATGCTCCTGAGCGCTATTGCCTAGTAAAACAAGTACTTTACCTTGTGCTCCCTCTAAAGCCGCTTGCAAAGCTTGACCATAGGCTTGAGTACTTTCTGTACCAGATGCCAACGTTAAATGAAAGTACTCGGTTGGAATGGCTAAACCCATCTCACTCAAACTACTCATCACACTTTGCACTAAAGTACTGAGTTGTGATGGCACAACAGCTAATTGCTCAACAGGGTAATTAAACTCCACTTGGCGCATATTGAGGGCAAAAACTTTTGCACCAAACTGTGTAGCGAGTCGTATGTGGTGATTGAGCAGGGGTTGCTCTTGGCGCACATTACTACCGATTAGAATAATAAGTTTTTGCTCACTGACCTCATGAATCGGTAAACCTAACCACGATACAGGAGGAAGTACTTCAGAAGCTTTGCCGTCCATTTGACGCAGGCGATGGTCGATATGGGTTATTTCTAAACTACGCAGTACTTTTTGGAATAAGTATAACTCTTCCAAAGTGGAGTTCGCTGAGGCTAATCCTGCGCTACGTTCAGGCTCTAATTGCGTCAATAAATTACGGGTCACGGTTAAGGCTTCTTGCCACGACACCTGCTGCCATTGTCCTTCACGCTTAATAAGGGGATGAAGTACTCGCTCTGAACTATTTAAACCTTCATAACTAAAACGATCACGATCTGAAATCCAGCATTGATTAATCAAATCATTTTCACGGGGGACGACCCGAATAACTTTGCCATCAAAGGTATGGACTTCCACATTAGAACCCACTGAATCATGCGGGGCAACACTCGGATGTGCTTTCATTTCCCATGCACGAGCCGTGTAACGTGAAGGCTTAGCCGTGAGCGCACCCACGGGACAAATATCAATGACATTGCCCGATAACTCAGACTGCAAAGCGTGTTGCACATAAGTCGTAATAGCTAAACGATCACCTCGCCCTACCCCGCCTAGCTCACGTAACCCTGCCACCTCTGTACCAAACCTTACGCACCGCGTACATTGAATACAGCGGGTCATTTCAGTTTCGACTAAGGGGCCAATATCAGGATCAGAAACGACTCGTTTAATTTCTTGGTAACGGGATTGAGTTTTGCCATAGAGCATAGCCTGATCTTGCAACTCACACTCACCCCCTTGATCGCAAATCGGACAATCCAGCGGATGATTAATCAGTAAAAACTCCATCATCGCCTGTTGTGCTTCTGCTGCTTTAGGGGACTGAGTCCAGACCTTCATCCCTGCTGCCACGGGTGTAGCACATGCGGGCAATGGCTTACCCATTTTTTCTACTTCTACCAGACACATCCGGCAGTTGGCTGCAATAGAAAGATGCTTGTGGTAACAAAAACGAGGAACCTCAATGCCTAAATGATCGGTAGCCTCAATCAACATTTGTCCGGGGCGGACTTGATAGGCTTTGCCATTGACCTCGATGGTAATGAGTTCGCTCATTTCGCCCCCTTAACCATACTATGACCGTGTTGAATGTAGTACTCAAACTCAGGACGAAAATGCTTAATAAAACTCCACACTGGAGCCGCCGCTGCGTCCCCTAAAGCACAAATTGACCGCCCCTCGATATTGTTGGATATATCAGTAAGCTTATCTAAATCAGATAATTGACCTTTGCCCTGCACAATACGAGTCAGCATTCGATAAAGCCAACCAGTACCCTCACGACACGGTGTACATTGCCCACAAGATTCGGAAAAATAAAAGCGTGAAATTCGATGAAGTACTTTAACCATATCGGTCGTATCATCCATCACAATCACCGCACCAGAACCTAACTGCGACCCTACTTTGCTAATACTGTCATAATCCATGTTGGCGGTTAACATCAACTCACCCGGTACGACGGGAGTCGATGAACCACCGGGAATCACTGCTTTTAGAGTACGTCCGTTACGCACCCCTCCCGCCAATGCTAATAAATCGCGAAAGGGCATCCCCATAGGGACTTCATAATTGCCGGGTTTATTCAAATGCCCTGATAAGGAAAAAATCTTTTCCCCTCCCGCATTACGTACGCCCAAATCCGCAAACCACTGACCACCATTACGTAAAATCGCCGGAATCGAGGACAAACTTTCCGCATTATTGATTGTGGTAGGACGACCATAAAGACCGTTATTAGCAGGAAACGGCGGCTTAAATCGAGGCTGACCTTTTTTACCCTCTAATGACTCCAGCAGTGCAGTTTCTTCGCCACAAATGTAAGCACCCGCCCCTAATGAGCCATACAGGTCAAAATTAATGCCGCTGCCCTGAATATTATTACCCAGTAGACCTAACTCATACGCTTCTCGCACCGCTTGCTCAAAACGTAAAAAGGGCTCGTCCATAAATTCGCCACGCATGTAGTTGTAGCCCACCGTGGCACCAATGGTAAAACCAGCAATCGCCATCCCTTCAACCAACGCATGAGGATT
>JBDKGX010000141.1:0-6206 GCA_039797965.1 Pseudomonadota bacterium | reverse complement strand
GTCTTCTCTCAGCTAGAGTATATTCTAACTTTTTAAAATATTGAACCTTTAGAATTGCCGATTGTTGATAAATACCATTTGGCAAAAGGGAAAGGTAATGAGTAAAAGCTTCATGAGTGTGTTGCGCTTCTGCTTTTTGCCATAAAGCATTATCTAAATCAGGCATTATCAACAGTTGATAAGCACTAAAACTAGCGCATTTATTTAGTATGCTTTCATAGTTTTCATTACTCATGGCTTTGCTCCTTTTTAGATGCGGCTAACTTGGCTAATAAAGCTTCCTATCTGTCTCATACTTATCCAAAGGCTCAATTTCTACAGGATTCTTGCGCGTAGTAGATTCAACCGTACCTAGCTCTGCACTCAACTTAACTTCATTCAAGTAATCTTTATTGATCACAACAGGTCGAACTATTAAAGCCCTATCCCTATGATGTACAGTCTCGTTCAAAACACTCCGAATTTGCTCATCCAGTATGAGAGGTGCTCGACCATAAAGATTAGCCCCTTTCTCTCCACCATTATTATTATAAATAAACTCATACTTACCTAGCTTACGCACTGCATCCGCATTTTGCTCATTAAAAATCTTCATCGCCTCACGAAAATCTTGCAACACATAAGAAATCCGCAAAGCAATCTGATTCATAATGCCTGTACTAATACTCACTCCTTCCAGTGATTGCGTAGTCAGAATAAGGTGCATCCCAAAACTACGCCCTTGCTTAGCCACTTCCTCCAACAAACTATTAAACTGACTTTGCTGCGGATAACTAAACACTCCCGAAAAAAGCCGATGCACTTCATCAATAATCAAAATCAGCCGAGGCAAGCGCTGTGAAGGATTCAGTTGATTATAACTGTCTAAGTTACTGACTTTGTTTTGCTTAAAGACTTCAGCACGCGCCTCTTTAAGACTCACAAACGACTGTAACAAATCAATAGCCGCTTTGAGGTTCTGATTATCCAGATACACCTTTTCACAATTAGGGTGATTTTCAAAAACCTGAAACTCCACACCATCCTTATAATCCATTAAATATAATCTAACTTCATCCGCCGTATACTGCTTAGCAATCCCTACAATTAAGTTATTCAGTAAGGTTGTTTTACCTGAACCACTTCTACCAGCAATAAACGCATGATAATTCTTAGATTGATCCCCCAAAGAAAAAATAATCGGCTCACGCCCATCCAAAGTCGTACCAATCGGCACTGATAAAAACTCACACTCACTCCCCTCATCATTTTTGAGTCGGGTCTGTAACCGCTCCAATAACAGACTCTTATTCAGATTAAGGTATTCAAAGCTATAACCTTCTAATAAGTCTACAGGCTCAAATACGGCTTTGGTAATCAAAAACTTATGGTTCTCTACTTTTAGCTGAGTCAATTGATTCAAAATATACTGCGTTGCCCTATTTTTACTCTCTAAGACTTCCTGCGAGCCAAACGCAATCATATAAAAGCCCGCCGCATAACTCGAATCAACAAACGCTTTTAATCGTGAGTAAGCCGTAAAATCATCAGGAAAATGCTCCAGATTCAGCAACAGCAGATGATACTTTTCAATAAAGGAAGAAGACTGATTATAAGTGGAAATATCAGGGGTACGCGCATTTAAAATACTATGATGACGGTGAATCGCCCTTTTTTCTAAGTCTTCAAACTGCAACTTCGCCTCTTGTTGGCTAATCGCAATGGTATAGACACCGCTAGTTTTTAAATCTGCTAGATAAGGAAAGCGCTTTCTAATACTGAAATCAATCACGTCGACGATTAAGTTACTTGCACTGACGATGTCTAACAGCTTCAAAGCAACATTTTCAATCAGGTTACTTGCCGTTTCCTCGCTATCTTCATCAAAAATGACAGAAAAACCACCGTTCTGGCTATCTAACAAGAGCGGAATGGTATGATCGTGCGGGTCTAGCCAATCACCAATATAAATACCCCAAGGAAAAGCATGTTGTGATTGCATAAGTGGGTCTAACCTTATTCCAAGCTGAATAATAGATTAGTTTAAAAGTGCAGAGATATAGAAACAAGTAAAAACCCATCAACTGAAACAGCCTAACCCTTACGGATTAGGCTTTTCGAGAGGGAGAATAGAGAGTGAGAAATGAGAAATGAAACTTAGCGAGTGGTCACAAAGGCACCTGACTCACCGGATACACTACGGATACGGCTTAGGTTGGAACTAGCTTCTCCACGAGTAGCAAAAGGAATACGTACTTTGTATAAACCGCCGACATTATCCACTACTGCTGTTAAACCTAATGATTGCATTTGCTGCTTCATACTTTGAGCTTTGCTGCTATTACCCGTAGCCAGTACTTGCACCGCGTGAGCACCACTGGCACTGCCACTAGAACCCCCACCATAACTGGAGCCTGCCGTATCTGGATAACCTTCTGTGCTTGCTGAATAGTCATATTTAGGTTGAGCTTTAGGACGACCATAATTGTCATACATGTCATAGCCACTATTGGTATTAGTGCCATAATTCGCTACGGGTGTAGTTTCAGCATAATCGGTGCTACCACCATCGTCATAACTTTGCGTACCACCCTGATATTGATTTTGAGGTGGATTATAAGCAGGAGCGGGTACATAAGTACTGGCATCATAATCAGGCTCATACTGAGCTTGAGTATTCTGCTCTGCTTGTGGACGAGTGGTGTTGGATACATTAGTAGTACCACCGTTTTGTACCAATGGCCCTGATTCAGGAATCGATGCGACGGCACTATTGGTATTAATTTCATCTACTGACTGTGTAGAACATGCACTTAAACTTAATGCTAGTAAAGTAGTCGCCACACCGATTTTTAATGGATTGATCATATATCTAAGCCCTTATTTATTTAGTTATCACTATTTATAAGACAATCTTATTAGGGCAAAGTTCTTTATACAAGTTTAGTATTTAAAATGATCATACCCACTTGTCTGAAAGTTCTCAGCACCTAAAACCTGTACTTGAGGTTTACCTGCTGTTATTAAACCAATGATGGTGACTGGCAGATTAATAGACCTAAAATACTGATCTAAAAGATTAATTTTAGCCGATGGAAGGGTGAATAATAGCTCATAATCATCACCTCCACTTAAGGCAAAGGCTTGCCGTTGTTCAAGCGGTAATGCTTTTAATGCTGATGAATAGGGTAAGCATTTGGCATCCAAATCTACTCTTACTTGCGATTGCTGGGCAATATGGTTCGCTTCACTTAATAAACCATCGGATATATCAATACAAGCATGGGCATTCTCACGCAAAAACGCCATCACCGCGGTACGTGGGGTTGGATAATTTAACCGCTCAATACAATATTGCGCGTCTGTAGAAGGTAAGGTTAGGCGATTTTGTACCACGGCTAAACCGGCTGCTGCATCGCCCAAAAAGCCTGTCACACACACAATATCACCGTCTTGTGCGACGGAGCGTAATAACCGAGTGCCTTGAGGTGCTAAACCTAAAATTTGAATACTAATACTCAACGCCCCTCGCGTAGTATCTCCGCCAATCAAACTCATCTCATGCACATCTGCTAACGCTTTCAAACCCTTACTAAACTCACTGAGCCACTCCTCGTTCACTTCAGGCAAAGATAACGACAACGTAAACCAACGAGGAGTCGCCCCCATAGCCGCCATATCACTAATATTAACCGCTAGTACTTTATGCCCGATGGCTCGTGGTGGTGTATTCTCTGGGAAATGCACACCACTATTAGAAGTATCCACCGCAACCGCTAACTCAAACCCCTCTGGAATATGCACTAATGCCCCATCATCCCCATTACCCACTACGACATCCGCATCATTACTGTCCCAATGAAAATAACGTTTAATAATCTCAAACTCAGACATTTGCCCAATACTCTTCTCACTACACTAAGTACTTAAGCTTAACCTGAGTCTCTTCTTAAGGTCGAATTTCTCCGTTGAAATAAAAAAGCCTGAATCAGGCATTATTACTGATTCAGGCTCTTATTTCTTTTGGCTAACTGATATTAATTAAGCTATTTATTTTTTTAAGCGAATGACTTGTTTAAATACTAATGCTCTGCCGTCATCTGCAAAAATAGTCTTATTTTCAATATGATGAGCAGTCAATAAACGATGGATATAAACTAAGGGGCGCAATGGTTGATTCAATTGCTGAGCCTGCTGAGATAAAGGTAGTGACACAATAAACTCCTCGGGTGGTGTGTGTTTACTATTGTGATTGATTACACCGTTACCATCGTAACGGACAAAAAATACAGCCCAAAAACAAAGGTCGACCAAAGGTCGACCTCATAAGATTATCCCTATTAACGCTAAGGTATTAAGGACGAGCGGCAGCAACCTCTCTTTGACGAGTTGCGCTAGCGACTTTATCTAAAATGCCATTCACAAATTTATGGGCTTGTTCTGCACCATATTTTTTAGTGAGATTCACCGCTTCGTTCACGACAACCTTGTAGGGGGTTTCAGGATGATGCAAAAACTCCGCACAAGCCATACGTAAAATGGCGTACTCAATCGGATCTACTTGATTGAGACCACGATCAAGATGTGGCACTAATAATGGTTCAATCTTTTCGCCATCCTCAATCGCACTGCGCATTAATTGATGGAAAAAAGACGGGTCTGATTTACGAAACTCCTCAGCCAGTTCGCTATCTTCTTGAAAGTAAATATAAATATCATGGAAACTGTTTTTAGTCATAATCCATTGATACGTACCAATCATCGCGAGCCGTCTCGCCACACGACGTTGAGCAATGCGCTGTTGCGCTTCGGTTATAGGTTTGCGTGCCATAATCTTAGGTGCGTAATTTCCGTAATAAAGACACCATCTCAATGGCAGTAATAGCCGCTTCAGCGCCCTTATTTCCGGCTTTAGTACCTGCGCGTTCAATGGCTTGCTCAATCGTATCCGTGGTTAGTACTCCAAAAATCACGGGAAGCTCATTATCCATCGCCACGGCACCCAAACCTTTTGCAGCCTCACCCGCTACATAGTCAAAATGCGGGGTACTACCACGAATCACTGCACCCAAGGCAATAATGGCATCATACTCACCACTCACTGCCATGGCTTGTGCTGCTAAAGGCAACTCATAAGCACCGGGTACTTTAACAATTTCGATGTGCTCAGCAGTCACACCATGACGCTTTAGCGCATCAATGGCTCCGGCTTGTAAGCTCTCCACAATAAAGCCATTAAAACGCGCCACTAAAATACCATAGCGTGCGGTCTGGGGAATGAAATCCCCTTCTATGACGGAAATATTTTGCATCTAACTCGACCTTTAATCCTGTACGTACTCAACGACCTCAAGCCCAAAACCCGCAATACCTAAAAAGCGTTTGGGAGCGCTCATGACTCGCATATGCGTGACACCCACATCACTAATAATTTGTGCACCAATGCCATAGGTTTTGAGGTCTGAGGGTGAAGAGGGCGTATTGTCAACCAGTGGCGCTTGAGATTCAAACGCTTTTAAAGTTTTTAATACCTCTTGCTCCGAAGTGGGGTTGCGTAAAATCACAATCACACCCTTACCTTCTTCAACAATATGTTGCATCACGCCCCGTAAAGGCCAACCGCAATTAGGTTCACGCAAAGCCAATAAATCACATAGCTCATTTTCTAAATGTACCCGCACCAAAGTCGGCTCATTGGGCTGAATATCCCCTTTGATCAAAGCTAGGTGAATTTCATGGCACGCCATTTCTTGATAAGCAATCAGTTGAAAGGCACCAAATTCGGTTTGAACCTCACGCTCATACACCCGCTCAATGGTTTTTTCATTGTGGACACGATAACGAATCAAATCCTCAATCGAACCGATTTTTAAACCATGCTTTTTGGCAAAAATTTCTAAATCTGGACGACGTGCCATCGTGCCATCTTCATTTAAAATCTCGACAATCACCGCAGCCGGCTCACATCCTGCTAAACGTGCAAAATCACATCCTGCTTCGGTATGACCAGCACGGGTAAGTACTCCGCCGGGTTGTGCCATCAGTGGGAAGATATGACCGGGCTGGGTGATGTCCGCTGGTTTAGCATTAGGGGCAACGGCCGTGCGTACGGTATGAGCACGATCATAGGCTGAAATACCGGTGGTCACCCCCTCAGCCGCTTCGATAGATAGAGTAAAGTTAGTAGTGTGTTGCTCGTTGGTATGCGACACCATCAAGGGCAGATT
>JBDKGX010000140.1:0-6351 GCA_039797965.1 Pseudomonadota bacterium | reverse complement strand
CCCAAATGACCACCACAATCGGCACAATGCACCTCAATACGTGTCATAAACCAACTACTATCATCCTGAGTACCAATGGCTCCCGCTAAGGGCTGATAAAAGCTAGGCCATCCTGTTCCACTTTCAAACTTAGTAGCGGCATCAAATAAATCATTATTACAGCCCGCACAATAAAAAATCCCTTTGCGATTTTCATGAGTTAAAGGGCTTGAATGCGGAGGTTCGGTGTCGTGATCGCGTAATACCGCATATTGCTCTGGTGTGAGAGTGTTATGCCACTCGGTAGGGCTTTTTTTCACTTTGAAATCAGTAGCAGGTAGCAGTGATTCAGCATTAGCACTACGACGGGTAGTAAAACCTGACCATATCAAACCGATTAGTGCAATAAAACCTAACAGTTTTTCTAAAAAATGGCGGCGTGGTTTGGAAAAAGTGGTTACGCGATTAAACATTAACGAACTCCCTCTAGCGGTAAGTTTAATCATTAGTATAAAACAAACTGCATGACGTTGCTCTTATCCCTAAGTTAGGGTGTTAAATTATTATAATATGATACAGATATTTTTATTTTGACTAATATTTTGTGTCATATTAAACTATCTCTTATCAATCAAGAGTACTTGATTAAACGCAGTGAGGATGTCAATGAAATTAACTAGCTATGCCATAGGCGAGTGGTATCAACCTAGCGCCTCAGGCGTTGTACTCAACCATGCCATTACAGGGGCTCCGGTTGCCGAGATTACCAGCGCAGGCTTAGATTTTGCTGCGATGTTAGATTATGCCCGCAAAGTCGGTGGCTCAAATCTAAAAAAATATACCTTCCACCAACGCGCCCTCATGCTCAAAGAACTGGGCAAATACCTCATGGAGCGTAAAGAATTATTCTACGATTTATCCCGCGCCACTGGGGCAACACGTACCGACTCTTGGATTGATATTGAGGGTGGAATTGGTACGATGTTCGTGTTTGCCAGCAAAGGTCGACGCGAAATGCCTAATAGCAATGTCTACCTAGACGGCGCTCAAGAGCAAATCTCTAAACACGGTACTTTTACGGCGCACCATATTTACACCCCGATTCAAGGGGTGGCTTTACATATCAATGCTTTCAACTTCCCATGTTGGGGTATGTTGGAAAAGCTCGCTCCGACCTTTGTCGCGGGTGTACCTATGATTGTGAAGCCTGCTAGCCAAACGGCTTATCTCACCCAACTCATGGTACAACACATTATTGAATCTAACATTCTACCCGAAGGGAGTTTGCAGTTAGTGTGTGGTAGTGTGGGCGATATGTTTAATCATCTCACCTGCCAAGATGCGATTAGTTTCACAGGCTCAGCGTCAACAGGCTCAAAGCTACGCCAACACCCCGTCGTAATGGCAAATTCAGTGCGGTTTTTTATGGAGGCAGACTCCCTGAACTGCTCCATTTTAGGCAGTGATGTACAGCCCAATTCTCCTGAATTTGACTTATATGTTAAAGAAGTCGTGCGTGAAATGACCGTCAAAGCCGGACAAAAATGTACTGCCATTCGCCGTGCCATTGTTCCTGCTGACAGATTAGACGCGGTGGCTGAAGCTGTAGCAGCACGCCTGGCGAAAATTACGATTGGTAATCCTGATAATGAAAGCGTGCGTATGGGTTCGCTAGCTGGACTTGATCAGCGCAATGATGTACGTGAACGAGTACTGGAACTCGCTCAAGATAATGAATTGCTGTATGGCTCGCTTGATACCGTTTCAGTGGTGGATGCCAATGACCAAGAGGGTGCATTCATGTCGCCCCTACTCTTTGCATGTCGCCAACCCATTGGCTCTAAAGTCCACGACATTGAAGCCTTTGGACCAGTCAGCACCTTAATTCCTTATAACAGTGATGAAGAAGCCATTGAACTTGCGGCGATGGGTAAAGGCAGCTTAGTAGGGTCTATTGTCACAGGTAGTCCCGAAGTTGCTCGTAAACTCACGTTAGGTATAGCGCCTTATCATGGGCGTGTACTGGTACTGGATACTAAATGCGCTAAAGAGTCCACCGGACACGGTTCCCCTCTTGGTCATCTCATTCATGGTGGTCCAGGGCGTGCAGGTGGCAGCGAAGAAATGGGAGGGATTCGGGGTGTAAAGCATTATATGCAACGCACTGCCATTCAAGGTTCTCCCGATATGCTCACCGCTATTACCGGAACTTGGATGAAAGGTGCCACCATCAGTGAGGGGACTCATCCGTTCCAAAAACGCTTTAATGCGTTAGAAATCGGTGATGCGGTCGTAACTGCTAAACGCCAAATGACCATTGAAGACATTGAAAAGTTCGCCGAATTATCCGGTGACAAATTCTATGCCCATATGGATAAAGCAGCGGCACAACGCAACCCCTTCTTTGAAGATCGCGTAGCACATGGGTACTTCCTCGTATCGCTTGCCGCAGGTTTGTTTGTTTGGCCAGATGAAGGCCCTGTACTCGCAAACTATGGTATGGACAATTTGCGGTTTGCTGCACCGGTGTACGCAGGCGATGAATTACAAGTGCAATTTACTTGTAAGCAAAAAGTTAACCGCGAAACAGAAGAATACGGCGAAGTACGCTGGGATACTACGATTGTGAATCAAGACGGTGCAGTCGTTGCCAATTATGACGTCTTGACTTTGGTGGCTAAATAAGAGGTTTAGCAACATGAACGACATTGAAAAAGCGCAACAACGCGAACAGCATTTTAATGAGCTAATCGCCAATGACCAACGTATTGAGCCTCGCGATTGGATGCCAGATCACTATCGCAAGACTCTCATTCGGCAAATTGGTCAACATGCTCACTCTGAAATTATTGGTATGCAGCCAGAAGGTAATTGGGTCACACGCGCCCCCAGCCTTAATCGTAAAGCGATTTTAATTGCCAAGATTCAAGACGAAGCGGGACATGGTTTATATCTCTATTCTGCGGCAGAAACCTTAGGGGCAGATCGTGCTGATATGTTGGATAAATTGCACGAAGGTAAAATGAAGTACTCCAGTATTTTCAACTACCCTACTTTGACATGGGCGGATATGGGCACGATTGGTTGGCTGGTAGATGGTGCTGCCATTATGAATCAAGTACCGTTGTGCCGTACTTCTTATGGCCCTTATGCTCGCGCTATGGTACGGATTTGTAAGGAAGAAAGTTTCCATCAGCGCCAAGGCTATTCTATTATGCTGACACTATGTAATGGTACTCCCGAACAAAAAGCCATGGCTCAAGATGCCGTCAATCGTTGGTGGTGGCCTGTTATTATGATGTTTGGCCCTCGCGATCAGGACTCCCCCAACTCCGAAAACTCGCTCAAGTGGAAAATCAAATTATTCACTAATGACGAGCTGCGCCAAAAATTCATTGATGCCACCGTGCCACAAATGGAGTTACTGGGCTTAACCATCCCTGACCCTGATTTGAAATGGAACAAAGAGCGTCAGCATTATGACTATGGTGAGCCTAATTGGGCTGAGTTTTATGAAGTCATAAAAGGCAATGGCCCTTGCAATAAAGACCGTATGGCAAAACGTGTTAAAGCTCACGAAGACGGTGCTTGGGTACGTGAAGCAGCGATTGCTTATGCCCAGAAACAACAGATGAAAGCGCAACAGGAGGCTGCATAAATGAGTAGTACTAGCTGGCAATTATGGGAAGTGTTTATTCGTAGTAATCGTGGTTTAGACCACAAACATGCGGGTAGTGTGCATGCCGCCGATGCTGAAATGGCGCTGCAAAATGCCCGTGACTTATACACCCGTCGTAAAGAAGGTGTAAGCATTTGGGTAGTCCCCTCCAGTGCGATTGTAGCCTCAGACCCTGATGATAAAGCGTCATTATTTGACCCTGCGGATGATAAAATTTATCGCCACCCGACCTTCTACGAACTGCCCGACGCAGTGAAACACATGTAAGGAATTGACCATGAACCATGATCTCTTCCAGTACGTAGTGCGCCAAGCCGATAACTGTATGGTACTGTGCCAACGCTTATGCGCTTTAGGGGCTCAAGGCCCTGAATTAGAGGAAGATATTGCCCTCAGTAATATGTCTCTCGACCTTTTGGGTCAAGCTCGTGCCCTTTATAACTACGCCAGTACACTTGAAGGCAAAGGTCGCTCTGAAGATGATTTTGCTTTTATGCGTGATGAGCGTAATTGGTACAATGTGCATTTAGTCGAGCAACCTAATGGTGATTTTGGCGATGTGATAGCACGTCAATTTGTGTTTGATGCATGGCATATCAACTACTTAAAGCAATTACAAACTAGTACTGATAGTACTTTAGCGGCGATTGCTGCCAAAGCCATTAAAGAAGTCACTTACCATCTCCGTCATAGTAGCCAATGGGTGATTCGCTTAGGAGATGGTACGGATGAAAGCCATCGCCGTATGCAGCGCGCTATTAATCACATCTGGCGTTTTACCCCTGAGCTTTTTATGGCGGATGAGTTAGATCAACGCCTGCAAGCCCAAGGCATTGGTGTGGATTTAGCCGCAGTACGTATGGAATGGGACAACATCATTAACTCTGTACTGAGTGAAGCCACCCTCACCCGCCCCCCTGAAGAGCATCCGGCTCAAGGTGGACGTGAAGGTATTCATAGCGAATACATGGGTTATTTATTGGCTGAAATGCAAAGTTTGCCGCGTGCTATGCCGGGGTGTCAGTGGTAAATGCAAGCACTCGATTTATCTTTAGCTAAAGAGTTGCTAGAACAACTCACTGATCCTGAAATACCTGTGATTACCTTAAGTGAGATGGGTATTTTGCGTGCTGTTGAACAAGACAATGACACCGTAGTCGTTACCATTACCCCAACCTATTCAGGTTGTCCGGCAATGCAGCAAATCCGCGAAGATATTATCAGTACTTTACAACAAGGTGGCTTTGCCAAGGTGGAAGTACAGTCAGTACTCTCACCTGCGTGGACAACTGATTGGATGACCGATAATGCTAAAGCCAAACTACGGGCTTATGGCATTGCACCTCCTGTTTGTACCTCCCAGCAAGCCGCTACCACCCAACCCATTAGTTTTAAAGTGGCTTGCCCACAATGCGGCTCTATGAATACCGCCGTGGTCAGCGAATTTGGCTCCACTTCCTGCAAAGCGCTATGGCGTTGTAAGGCTTGTCGTGAGCCATTTGATTATTTTAAACCGTTTTGAGAGTTCGCCATTATGCTACACCCCGTCAAGGTTAAACACATTGCCAGAGAAACCGCCGATGCGGTGTGTGTCACGCTGGCTATTCCTGATACGGCTAAAGACCAATTCCGTTTTAAGCAAGGTCAAAATCTCACTTTTATCCGCGCATTTGAGGGTAAAGAAGTCCGTCGTTCCTACTCCATTTGCAGCAGCATCAATGAACCCGATTTAAAGGTCGGCATTAAGCGCATTGAAGGTGGATTATTTTCTACTTGGGCGAATGAACAGTTAAAAGATGGTGATACCTTACAAGTACTTCCCCCTTCTGGACATTTTTATGTTGAGTTGGATAGTACTCAGCAACGCCACCATGTAGGAGTCGCTGCGGGTAGTGGGATTACGCCGATTTTATCGATCTTAAAGAGTACTTTAGAGGTAGAGCCTAATAGTACTTTCACCCTGATTTATGGTAATCGCTCCACTCAATCCATTATGTTTTTGGAAGAGCTAGAAGCACTGAAAAATCGTTACTTAGGACGTTTACAAATTTTCCATGTGCTAAGTCGTGAAACTACTGGCTCTGACTTATTAAATGGACGCATTACAGGCGAAAAGGTAAAGCAATTTACCGAGTACTTAATACCTGCTGCGGAGATTGATAGTGTATTCCTATGTGGCCCCTACAGCATGGTGCAAAGCGCTCAAGAAGCATTATTAGAAGCAGGCGTACCCAAAGCGGCCATTCACACCGAATTATTTGGTACTCCCGAAGATATGGCGGCGATTGCTCAACAAGCTAAAAAGCCCGAACTCTCTGAAGCCGAACGCGAACAAATGAGCCGTATTACTATTATTGTAGATGATAAAGGCACTGAAATTGATTTGAAGCGCGGGGGAGACTCCATTCTAGATGCAGCACTTAAAGTACGTAATGAACTGCCTTTTGCGTGTAAAGGAGGGGTTTGTGCCACCTGTAAAGCTAAAGTACTCGAGGGCAAAGTAGAAATGGACGTGAATTACTCCCTCACCGAAGAAGAAATAGCGCAAGGCTATATTCTCACCTGCCAATCACATCCTGTTTCCGAACGCGTAATCGTTTCATTTGACGTTAAATAATTAACTTTTACTCTGCTTTGACTATTTAGGCCATAACATCCTATGGCCTAATTTAATAACTCTGCTCAGCACCTCA
>JBDKGX010000139.1:0-6355 GCA_039797965.1 Pseudomonadota bacterium | reverse complement strand
CTGATGTCGATTATTTTTTAATAGCTAAGGCACGTGGTTATGGTTAATAAATCCGCTAGAGTACTCTGGCTTTTGTTATTATTTGCGCTAAGTTTTATGAGCTCAATTGCTGCAGCAGCGAATATTACTATAGAAACTTCATCTCCGTTTCGTGATACGTTAAAAGCAGGTCAAAACTATACTTTAACCTATCGCTTTTCGGTCACGGCACCGACCAGTCCTGCTCAAAAAGTGTTTGTACACTTTATTAATGCTGCAGGGCAGATTGTACTACAGGATGATCATAATCCTCCCAATCCCACAACAGCGTGGAGTAATACTAATGCTACCTTGCCTGATGTGACCTATTCACGGACAAAGACATTGCCCGCCAATATGGCAGCAGGTAAGTATTGGATTGTGGCGGGTTTATATAATCCTACTACAGGTGCACGCATGATGTTGGACAAGGGCTATCGTGTGGCGGAGTTTAACACCGGAAGTCGTAGCTATGTAGTGGCAGAGCTAACTGTGACTACGCGGACGATTCGGAATGCTTCCTTTACCTGTGCCGACATTAACTCAAATCCCGCAAGTTGGCCTGATGTAACAGCGCAGTTAAATGCCGATTTAAGTGCCATTGTGTCTAAAACAGCCACCACTAGCGGTGAGGTTTATAAGCTTCCAAAAGGGGGGTGTAAGTACTCCAATATATTGATTTTATATAATAAAGTGGATGTAGAAATTGCTGGTAAAGGGATTCCCGATACTCAACTACTGTCAACCAATGCGAATAACTCCGCCTTAATGGTGATCATTAGTAATGGTGTGACTCTACGTGATTTTAATCTAAAGGTAGCCACTAAACCCACAGTCCGAGGCTCTAATAATCAAACACGGGGTATTGATGTTGATAATAGTAGCAATATCTTAATTCGGGAAACCCGTATTGAGCAGGTCGCAGGGGCGGGCATTGTGCTTTATAACGTAGCCACCGGACAGGTCATCAGCAATGAAATTTATAATAATTTGGCCGATGGTATTCATGTAACTGGGGATACTAGCAATATTACGGTTGATCGTAATTTAGCCCAGTATACCGGAGATGATTCATTTTCTAGCATCGGCTACGGCACTTCACGAGTGAATACGGTTAGTATCACTAACAATATTTCCGAAAATAGTGATGCCAGTGGAGTTTCGGTAGAAGGTACGGATAAAGCAACAGTGACTAATAATATTATTCGTAATAGTGGAGTCGCAGGGATTCGAATTGCCTCTATTCAAGTTTGGAATACTACCTCTGTGACTAATGCCACTGTCACTAATAATACCTTGGACTCTGTACGGACTCGCTGTGATACCGATCACGCAGCGGTGATGATTTTTAGTGATCTGTCCAATATGAATACGATTGATTTTTCTAATAATACGATTATTAACCCTCGTACTAGCGTAGGCATACGTTCGTTTGGGATTAATGGTGCGACGGTTGTAGGGGAAAGTATTAAAAATAACCAATTCACGGTCAATCAAACCATGAGTTGTAATAATGCAGCCCCTCAAGCTCCGACTCCAGTGACTATGAATCAGTGTATTTCATTGGAGGTGGGGGTGTTATCACCACTTAGTAGTGGTAATACGCTCAATGGGGTAGCCTGTCAGTAAGCTAGGTTTAGACTTGCCTAGGAAGGTGACTTCTGTCACCTTCTATAGACTGTATGACTATTTGATTCTTGCCATGCCTCCATCCTCATCTTGTTTAACGACTACACATTGGATATCAACTCCTCACGGCCAGTTGTTTGCTAAACAATGGCAACCTACCTCTTTAAGTACTTCATCAATACCCATTATTTTATTGCATGACTCGCTAGGCTGTGTGGAATTGTGGCGCTCGTTTCCTGAGCAATTAGCCTTAACTTCGGGGCATCCAGTGATTGCCTATGATCGTTTGGGGTTTGGGCAATCCGATGCTCGTGGTGATCGGTTAAGTACTCGATTTGTGCAAGAAGAGGCGGAGCAAATTTTGCCATTATTATTTCAGCAATTCGCCATCGAGTACTTTGTGGTATTAGGGCATAGTGTTGGTGGGGGTATGGCTACTTATTGTGCTGCCCACTATCCAAAGCAATGTCTGGGTTTGATGATGGAGTCGGCGCAAGCGTTTGTAGAAGATCGTACACTAGCAGGCATTCGTGAGGCTGAAGTAAGTTTTCAGGAACCAACCCAACTCAGTCGTTTAGCTCGCTATCATGGCGATAAGGTGCATTGGGTATTGGAAGCATGGATTAAAACATGGTTGTCGCCTGAGTTTGCGGATTGGTCATTAGCTAAAGTACTCCCCTTCGTACAATGCCCCACGTTGGTATTGCATGGTGAGCAGGATGAATATGGTTCCGTAGCGCATCCCCAAATGATTGCTGAGCTAATTGATGCCCCTACTGAGCTGGATATTATGGCAGGAGTCAAACACGTACCACACCGAGAGCAAGAACAATGGGTAGTAGAGCGGGTGAGTCGGTTTTTGAAAGCTAGTCTTTAATTGAATGCATTGCATGCAGCGACTACAATGAAAGCTATATGATTTTAGGAGAGTGCTATATGGCTATGCTGACTATCCGTAATATTGATGATTCACTTAAAAGTCAATTGCGTATTCGTGCCGCTCAACACGGTTGGTCAATGGAGGAGGAGGCTCGGCGGATTTTACAACAGATACTAGCACCTAAGCAGGCAAAAAAAGGGCTAGGGACACGAATTCACCAGCGAGTACTGGAGTTAACAGGCGGCGAGAGCTTAGTGTTGCCTGAGCGTTCGTTGCCACGTGCTGCACCTGATTTTGCTGAGGATTAAGCAGCTATGTTTTTATTAGATACGAATGTGCTTTCTGAGCTAATGAAAACCGTTCCTGACTCTAGAGTACTTGCATGGGTTGATCAAGTATTAGAGACGGATTTATATTTTTGTGCGATTAGCAAAAGTGAAATAGAGTGGGGTATAGCCTTATTGCCCGAAGGTAAACGTAAACAACTTTTGACTGAGGCAGCGGTAGAGGCTTTTGCTATGTTTGAGGGGCGATGTCTGGATTATTCGTGTTTCGTATCACCTTTTTATCGTGATATTGCTATGGCAGCAAGGCAATTAGGTCGTCCTATGAGTGTTGAAGATAGGATGATTGCAGCCGTAGCTCAAGCTAATAATGCAGTGCTAGTGACACGTAATATTAAGGATTTTGATTTTTTGCCGACTCTAAGTTTGGTTAATCCGTGGGATTAGAGTTCGAAGTAGAGTCTACTAACTTGATTTGAATAATGAGTGTTTGCTAATCAATCGCCTTACGCCCTCCTGCACTTTCCGCTATAATCCGCACCCTTAGTAATTAGCTTAAACTCCATGCACCATGACTGACCGTTTGCAAGAAACCGCACGCCGTCGCACTTTTGCGATCATCTCCCATCCCGACGCGGGTAAAACCACCATGACCGAAAAAGTCCTCCTATTCGGCGGTGCAATCCAGCTTGCAGGCACAGTCAAAGGACGCAAAGCCGCCCGCCACGCTACCTCCGACTGGATGACCATGGAAAAAGAGCGGGGAATTTCGGTCACGTCATCCGTCATGCAGTTCCCCTACAACGGGCGCATCGTCAACCTACTCGACACCCCCGGACACGAGGACTTCTCCGAAGATACTTATCGAGTACTGACCGCTGTCGACTCCGCTCTTATGGTGATTGACGTGGCAAAAGGGGTCGAAGAACGTACCATTAAATTAATGGAAGTCTGCCGTTTGCGTGATACGCCGATTATGACCTTCATTAATAAGCTCGACCGCGAGGGTAAAGAGCCGATTGAATTATTAGACGAAGTCGAAACCGTTTTAAATATTAAATGTGCACCGATTACGTGGCCGATTGGAATGGGTAAACGCTTAAAAGGGATTTATCATCTCTATCAAGATAAAGTGATTCTGTATAAACCCAGTACTGAACGAAAACTCGATTATGATGAAATTCAAGGACTCGATAATCCCGAATTAGATGAAAAGCTAGGCACGCAAGCCGACGAATTACGTGAAGAAATTGAATTAGTCAAGGGCGCAAGTCACGAGTTTAGTTTAGAGGCGTATTTAAAAGGTACTTTAACGCCTGTGTATTTTGGTACGGCGTTAAATAGCTTTGGGATTCGTGAATTACTCGATGATTTCGTAGAATACGCGCCCGCTCCTCAAGCCCGCCCTACAACGAGCCGTGCAGTAGAGGCTAATGAAGAGCCCTTTACCGGATTCGTCTTTAAAATCCAAGCTAATATGGATCCTCAA
This sequence comes from Pseudomonadota bacterium, assembly GCA_039797965.1. Lineage (GTDB taxonomy): Bacteria > Pseudomonadota > Gammaproteobacteria > Thiotrichales > Thiotrichaceae > Thiofilum. The sequence goes on along the minus strand of JBDKGX010000139.1, from coordinate 2,055 downwards.
CATCGTGATCGTATGGCATTTTTGCGCGTGTGTTCGGGTAAGTTTGAAAAGGGTATGAAAGCGCGTCATGTCCGTCTGGGTAAAGATGTCAAAATTCCTGATGCTTTGACTTTTATGGCGTCTGACCGTGAGCACGTCGAGGATGCGTATCCGGGCGATATTATTGGGCTACATAATCACGGTAGTATTCGCATCGGTGACACGTTTACTATGGGTGAATCTTTGCAATTTACGGGAATTCCCAATTTTGCCCCTGAGCTATTCCGTCGCGCCCAATTACGCGACCCACTGAAAATGAAACAGTTGCAAAAAGGTTTAGCCGAATTATGCGAAGAGGGTGCTACCCAATTATTTAAGCCGTTAACTAATAATGATTTGATTTTAGGAGCGGTCGGTATTCTTCAATTTGACGTAGTAGCGCAACGTTTAAAAGATGAATATAAAGTAGATGCCTTATTTGAGGCGGTGAATGTGACGACGGCACGCTGGGTCACGTCGACCAATGAGAAAAAATTTGAAGAGTTTAAAGCTAAAGCCGCTAGTAATTTAGCGTTAGATCATGCGGGTGAACTAGTTTATATCGCACCGACGCGAGTGAATTTACAAATGGCTCAAGAAAAATGGCCAGATATTAAATTCCATTCAACTCGTGAGCACGGGATTGCGATTTAATTTAGGATGATTGCTAAAGTACTCGATTAATATCGAGTACTTTGATTTTAAACTATCAAGCGAAAAAATTATTTCTTTTCTTCTGCTTTAGGTTCTTCTTTTGGCGCTTCAGCAGGTTTTTCAGAGGCTTTGATTTTGCCCATTTCTTCGATGAATTCAGTTTGGATTTGTTGTAGTTTAGGTTGTAAACCGCCCATCATGCCTTGAGTAGCTTCCATAGTTTTTTGCATGAGAGTAGGCATTTTATTCACTAAAGCTTCACCCGCAGGAGTTTTATAAAAGTCTACAATCCCTTTTAATTCTTCCTCAGAAAATGTTTCTTTATAAAGCTTAATGGAAACAGGTTTTAATTTATCCCAGCTTACTTCTTCTTTTACTGCAGCAGTCATTTTAGTAACCATAGTATCTAAAGCTTTTTGCTCAGCTTCGGTAGGCTTTTGATCTTTGGTCATATTAGCCATACCTTGATCCATCATGGCTTTAACCTGATCTTGCATATCAGTCACCATTTTCTCGGCTTTAGTAATGGTCATAAGCTCTTCAATAGTGGCATCAGTAGGTGCTTCTGCAAAAGCCAAATTAGCACTCATTAATAAAGATAAGCCGAGTAGTTTAATAGTTTTCATTAAATAAATATCCTTAATTAAAATTAAATGGTTATTAGTTAGTTGCTGTAATTGATAATGCCAGCCAAAGTTAAAATATAGATAAACCTATTATTGAAATAGTATGGCTAGTTTTAAAAAAGATCAGATGATTAGCCTAATTAATATTGTTAAATACCGAGTCAAATTAAATTTTAGTTGTTAAATGATAAACGTTGAGGTATCCACTGTCCGCTGCCTAGTTTATCTGCTTTGGCTAAAGTACTCCACGTATAAATTTGGGCTTGCTCAATTGCCGCCGTTAGGGTTAGCCCTTGTGCTAAAAACGCGACACAGGCTGAGGCTAAAGTGCAACCCGAGCCATGATAAGTTTCAGGTAGGCGCTCCCACTCCCAAGACTGAGTATGGTGCGCGCATTGATACAAACGCTGGATGACGGTGGGAGTGGGGGCATGAGTTCCCGTGAGTAATACTGCTTTGCAGCCCGTTGCCAATAGTACTTGAGCTTGTTCATCATCAGTGGCGTGGGGCATAGTACTTAGACGTTCTAGCTCAGGGACATTGGGCGTCGTTAGATGAATATGCGGCAACACTCGCTCCCGAATTTGAGTTGTGAGTAGTTCATTCGCTAAGGCAGTACCGCCACCCGCGGCTAATACAGGGTCGAGTACTTTGGGAATGGAGGCATACTGAATTAGTACTTGTTCTATCAATGGAATCAAGTCCACATTTCCAATCAAACCGATCTTAATCGCTGCAATCGGCATATCCGCCAATA
>JBDKGX010000138.1:0-6447 GCA_039797965.1 Pseudomonadota bacterium | reverse complement strand
TGATACCTTTGAAGGGATTTTAAATAATCTCGAACGCCGTTACCGTGAAACCGATTCGGACGCGGTGCGAGATGAGTTGAGTAAGTACTTAGCCTCGCGTCCATGCCCCACTTGTAAAGGTACTCGCCTTAATGAGCCCGCACGGCATGTCTTGATTGCAGGGCGTAATTTGCCCAGTATTAGCGATATGCCGATTGGTGAGTCACATCAGTTTTTTAGCACGCTAGAACTAGCAGGCAAACAAGCTCAAATCGCCCATCAAATTTTACGCGAGATCAAGCAACGTTTAGAGTTTTTGGTCAATGTCGGCTTGGACTATCTCACGCTTAGTCGTAGTGCTGAAACGCTATCAGGGGGGGAGGCGCAACGCATTCGTCTCGCCTCACAAATTGGGGCGGGGTTGGTGGGGGTGATGTATGTACTCGATGAGCCTTCGATTGGTTTACATCAACGCGATAATGAGCGCCTACTTAAAACTTTATTTCGTCTGCGGGATTTAGGGAATACCGTGATCGTGGTGGAGCACGATGAGGATGCGGTACGTTCGGCTGATTTTGTCTTGGATATTGGACCTGGGGCTGGGGTTCATGGTGGGCATATTGTCGCTCAAGGTACACCCGATCAAGTCGCGAATAACCCTGAGTCGATTACGGGACAATTTTTGTCAGGCAAACGGGCGATTGTCATTCCTGAAAAGCGTATTCCCGTAAATCCAGAACGAGTACTGAAGATTGTTCATGCCAGTGGTAATAATCTTAATGCTGTCTCAGTCCAGATTCCCTTGGGTTTATTAACCTGTATTACGGGGGTGTCAGGTTCGGGCAAATCGACTTTGATCAACCGCACGTTGTACCCCTACTTAGCGCGACATTTGCATAATAGTAATGTGCAGGTTTCACCCGTCAAAGCGATTGAGGGGGCGGAGCAGATTGATAAGATTATCGATATAGACCAAAGCCCGATTGGTCGTACGCCACGTTCGAATCCTGCGACTTATACGGGGGTGTTTACCCCGATTCGTGAATTATTTGCGGCGACTCCTGAAGCGCGTGCACGTGGTTATGAACCCGGACGCTTTTCCTTTAATGTCAAAGGGGGGCGTTGTGAGGCTTGTACGGGCGATGGGGTGATCAAGGTTGAGATGCACTTTTTGCCGGATGTGTATGTGAAGTGTGAAGTCTGTAATGGGCAACGCTATAACCGTGAAACCCTAGAGGTACGCTACAAGGGCAAAACGATTCACGAAGTACTCGAAATGACAGTAGAGGCGTCGTGTGAGTTTTTTAGTGCCGTACCTGCCATTCATAGCAAACTGAGTACTTTAATGGAGGTCGGGTTGTCCTATATTACGTTGGGTCAAAATGCCACAACGCTGTCAGGGGGCGAAGCGCAACGGGTCAAACTGGCTAAAGAGCTATCTAAACGCAGCACGGGCAAAACGCTGTATATCCTTGATGAACCAACCACAGGGTTGCATTTTCATGACGTTGATCAATTGCTTAAAGTACTCCATCGTTTACGCGATGGGGGTAATACCGTAGTAGTGATTGAGCATAATCTAGATGTGATTAAAACCGCTGATTGGATTATTGATTTAGGACCTGAGGGCGGTAGTCGCGGTGGAAAGATTATTGCTGAGGGCACACCTGAGCAAGTAGCAAAGGTGAAAGGGTCATTCACAGGGCAATTTTTAAAACGATTGTTGTAAGCATTTGATTAAAAAGGGCAGTTCATATTACTGGTTGCCCTTTGTAAATAACTACTCAAACTTTCCAAGGATTAATATCTAAGTACCCGACTGGGGCTTTAGTTTCCTTATTCCACACCCAAATCACATCTTTTTCTTTACCCGCTAACGGAATAAAAATGGATTGCTCTAGTGTTAAACCCTTTTTTGTCAAAAAGGCGGTGAGCTTTTCCTTGTTCGCGGGATCAACTTGTAATTTATCCGCTGAGTACTTGTTGGCTAGTACAGCATCTTGATTTTTATCAAATGGCTCATAGTACTTAGGTTGTTGATCAATATCAGGTTCTTCACCGGACATGACTTTGAGAGTCAGCTTACTCAGTTCCTCAGGGTCTTTAGGCGGAGCGGAGAACGCATACACAGGCTTACCAAAGGTAGTTACTTGGTATTCTGGATATTTGGCGGTTTCTGGCTTAGCCTCCTGTGCGGTCACTAGCGTAAAGCGATCAACGGTATAAGTAATATAAACCGGATGCCCCTGATAAATGGTGTACATGCCATAACCTAAAGCACCCAGTTGCACCGCAATAATGGCAGCAAGATCAAACTTAAGGCTCTTTTTCAGAGGGTTATACACAATAAAGGTCAACAGAGGGCCTAGTACCAAATCGACACTCACTAGAATCAAAAGGATATTACGCAGACCAGAGATTTCAAGAATCGGGTCTGGATACCAAACCAGTAATGCAAAGGCTACAAAGCCTCCGACTAGCAGGGCACTAAACAAAAAATGAATAAGGCTAGCTTTTAATTTATTGTTAAACATAGTTGTTAAACACTGTGTTGTTATAGGTTGGCAGCAAGAATTTTTTATAATAGGAGCTAAGTTTAAGCTAACAGATTGAGAGTGAAAATAGGGGAGCCGACGAACGTAGCTGCAGATAATTGGCTTAAACTCGCCCAGATTCACTCTTTTTCCGCTTTTCAGTAAAGTGATTTATGAATTCCTTTACTAATCCCTCTTAACCTTTAAGTACTTTAAATCGAATCATCTTAACGATCGGGGTTGCGCCCTAAGAAAAACATCAATAATCCTCCCACAATAGCACCACCAATATGGGCAAAATGTGCCACATTACTACCAAAAATAGAAAAGCCAGTAACGCCTGAAAATAAATCAATCAGTAGTAAAATGGGCACAAAGTACTTAGCAGGAATAGGGTAAGGTAAAAAGATTAACATTAATTTATTATTAGGAAAGTTATAAGCATAGGCGACGAGTATACCGTAGATAGCGCCCGATGCGCCTACAGTCGGAATGTTATATAAATCATAGTACTTAAATAATAGCTCTTTAGTGTGATCAGAAATATTAGTGAAGTACTCACTCGTTTTCAAAAAGTGCTGTAAGTACTCTGGTTTAGCGCCTTCTTGTAATAATTGAGCTTGTACGTGATTAAATTGATAGACATTAATTTCGTTATAAATAAAGCCTGCGCCAATCCCACAAATCAAATAAAATATTAAAAAACGTATAGAACCCCAATAACGTTCTAACGCACTACCAAACATCCATAAAGCTAACATATTAAATAATAAATGGGTGATTCCACCATGCATAAACATGCTGCTTAGATATTGCCAAAAATGATAGTGGGGATTATCAGGAAAATATAAAGCGTAAGGATTAGGTTCAGAAATCCAATGCATAGCATCTGGTATGAAGCTAATAATACATAATGCAATGAGACCATAGGTAACGAGAGGGGGTGGTGTGTATGTATTCAACGTGATGCTTCTTATAGGGCTTAACGGAAGCTTGAGTGTAGATGAGTTTTATATTGTTATTGAAGCGTCAGGTTTAAAAAAGACCCAGTACTACCATAAAGTATTGGGTCTTAAACAGTTATTGAATACGCATGATTCGATCAGGTTCGGCGTATTCAACGAACGGTTGAGCACTCAAACGTCCACTTAAGGCTTCCGCTTGCGCTAAAGGAATGGGTTGTGTCGTGGCAATAATGTGAGCATCCCCAGACATAGCCCGTACGTAGCTCAGGGGTGTATTTGCGACTTGAGAGAGCTGAGCTAATTGTGAGGCAGTCAACGGCTTAGAGCCATCATTGTAGCTAGGTTTAAATTTAATAATAATCTGAGCCACTGCGTTTTCATGAGTACTAGGGGCTTGAGTAGGTTTGACAGGTGTGGGTTCACTGGTAGATGGGCTAGGTGCACACCCCATTAAACTCGCTAAAGCTAAAGCTAAAGCTATTACAGTTAATTTAGTCATAATGATTTATCCTGATTAACGTCGCATCATGCGACCAAGACCGAGCAAGCCTATTATAACCAGTAATAAGCTATTCGTGCTGCCACCTCCGCCACCAGTGACACCCCCTTTCGATTCAGGATCGGTAGGTTTGATATAGTCCGTGATGGGGCTAATGGTGACAAGACTGCCCGTAGCCGCTTTGTCGCAGTAGCCCATCGATAAGCCTTTTACATATCGTACAGCACGACAGGCATCTAGTAAGCCTGCGCCCATTCCGGCTTTGTAGTTATCGTTGTACGTATAAGGGCGTGCAGAAGCTTGTAGGGCTGTTTTTATCTGAGCAGGGGTGAGGGTTGATTTAGCCGCTAACATTAATCCAATGACGCCCGACACATGGGGGGCTGCTTGGCTAGTACCTGCAATAAATCCATAGCTATTGCCAGAACCTGTAGTGGAGTAAATACCTTGTGCTTTAGTTACAATATTCACTCCAGGTGCGGCAATAGTAATGGCTGAGCCATAATTACTAAACGATGCTTTTTGCCCATTAGCACCGACAGCTGCTACCGTAATAACATTATTACAATTAGCGGGGCTATGCGGTTCCTTATCTAGATTGATGCCCGTCTCAACCTCAGTACTTTGTGGCTTGCAAGTGCCTACCATAGTGCAACCATTACCCGCAGCGGCGATAATGCTAGCCCCTTTATTGTAGGCATAATCAATAGCGGATTGTTCGGTTTGAGTGCAACTACCATAGCCCCCTAGGCTTAGATTAATGATTTTGGCAGGGCGTGGGTTGACGGGTAAATAACCGCTAGCTCCTGTCCCTGCACTGATTTTAGGATCACCCGCCGCCCAACGTATACCATCGACAATATCTGATAAATTAGCAGTTGAACCAGACCCAAAAACCCGTACAAATAATAATTTGGCTTGCCAGTCGATACCTGTAATACCTGTACTATTATTTGCACTGGCTCCAATAATCCCTGCCACATGAGTACCGTGCCATGATGCCTCTGTTTCATTAGGATTAGCATCGCGATTATCACCATCACCGCTATTAACGTTGCTGGTATTAATCACCATGTCGTAACCGCCATAGGTCAATTCGGGTACACCTCGTCCCGTGAGATCACTATGGGCAATATTAATTCCTGCATCGACTACCGCAATAGTGACCTCTGAAGACCCTGTCGTCTCATCCCAAGCTTGTAAAGCATTAATAGCCCCTGCATAGGTGGCGGGAGACTGTAAATTCCATTGTTGTGTACTAAAGTACTCATCATTAGGGGTGGTCGCTAAATAGCGCACATAATCAGGTTCAGCATATTCGATATTAGTTTGTTGCCTAACCGTGCTGACATATAGCTCAGCTTGTTCACGAGTCATGGGATAGGGCAAATACAAAACATGAGCATCCCCTGACAGGGGGCGTTTATAAGTCAGATTCGAGGCGGTATTTGCTGCCAATAATGACATCGTATTCGAGGTCATCGCAGGGCGTATTCCTGTACTAGTAGGCTTGAGCTTAATAATGAGCTGGCTAATCAGTGGTTCACTGGTAGTGTTATTACTCAAAGCAAAAGTGGTGGTTGAAATACTGCAACTAAGTGCTAAAGGTAAGGCCATCCAGAAACGGCTTAACATAAGAAACCCCAATGATTTTTAATAGTTATCAGCCACAACAGTAATGATTGTTGTGACTTTGTATGCTTAATGCCAAACGGCTTTTTTTATGATCTTAAATATTATAAATAAGTTGGTCGTATAACCCAAGGCATTAAGTTGGATGTTAAAGAGCGTTATGATTAGAAAAATAATTATTAAAGTACTTGGCATAAAAGCTGCTAGTCAATAGTAGTACTGTTATTTAGGTGTTTTATGCTCAAACTGACTCAAGTGGTATCCCACTGTACCCATCATTCTCATCATCCTACTCAACTAACTTTAACGTTACCGTATGAAAAACGTACTATTACGCGCCAACGAGTGAGGTTGGATCAAGGTATAGACGCGGGATTATTTTTGGAGCGTAGAACGACTTTAAAACAGGGGGATTATTTAAAAGCGGAAACGGGGGAATTGATTCAAGTACTTGCCGCTTTGGAGACCGTATCGGTGGTATTTTGTGAGGATGCTTTGCTCTTAGCGCGAATTTGTTATCACCTTGGTAATCGCCATGTACCGCTACAAATTAGCTCAGGTCAAGCCCGTTATCTGCATGATCATGTGTTAGATGATATGGTGCAGGGTTTAGGTGTGCAGGTAGTAGTAACTCAAGCAACTTTTGAGCCAGAAGCGGGCGCTTATTCAGGGGGGCACTCCCACAGTGATCATCATGAGCATACTCATGACCATTAATGGTGCATCACAGTTACCCTTAGTGCGATTAATGCACCTTGTTAGTCCATCATTACCCATTGGCTCATTTACCTATTCGCAGGGGATTGAATGGGCGGTTGAGTATGGTTGGATTAAAACA
>JBDKGX010000137.1:0-6458 GCA_039797965.1 Pseudomonadota bacterium | reverse complement strand
GACCAAAATTTTGTTTTCGTGCATCAGCATCATGAATAGTTACAGTAAAAGCAATTTTTTGAATATCCATTGATACTTTTGACAAGTCCACTTTAATAGCCTCATCATCACCCTCGCCTGCACCAGAGCGATTATCACCAGTATGCTCAACGGAACCATCGATTGCTTTTACTTGGTTATAGAAAATAAAATCAGTATCGCCGCGTACTTTACCGCTAGCATTTAATAAAAATGCACTCGCATCTAAATCAAAACTAGAACCATCAGTGGCTCTTTCATCCCAGCCTAATCCTACAATAATTTTAGTTAAACTAGGATCAGTTTTGCTCAGTGACAAATTGCCACCCTTTTGTAGACTTAATGCCATAGTACTCTCCTATTTAATATGAATATTTAATTATTATAGTGAATTATTTAGAGCCTGCTGCCCAACGCAGCCCCCAATGATAGGCTTTATCCATTTCCTGATGACCTCGGAAATAGCGCACTTCACGATTCACTTTGAGCGAACCATTAATATTTTCTAATAATACAGTGGCGCACATACCTAATGAGTTAGAACCTTCCGTTAAACGAATTTCTAAGGGAGCTTCATTTGGGACATAAATGGTAATAACTCCATCTGTTTGTGCCCAATTGGGTGCGCCTTCATAAATAAAAGCATAAATCAAAATGCGTTTAAAATGATTCCAATGCTGTCCGTTAATATAAAGCCATTCACCCTCGGCAATCGCACCGGTACGATCATCCCCTTTTAATTCAATATAAGGCTCACGATTATAAGCGCCAAAACGATTACCTAAGGCTTGAATAGCACTCACCGTGCCATTTTGCTCCTCATATAGGCAACCTACATCTAAGTCCACCCCTGATGAACGCCCTCCGCCTAATAACCCCCCTAAAAATCCGCCACTACGTTGAGCAGGTTGGGCATTATTACGATTCCAATTGAGGTTAATACGAATCTCGCCAAAACCTTGCGGCTTTTTATCCAAGCTCACCGTAGGCTTTGCTTTATCTAAAGTAATTTTAGTCAACGAGATAGGTTTAGGGGCAGGTACTGGATGAGGCACGGGGGTAGGAGCTGCTTTGGGTTGAGGCGCTGGAGCGGGGGTTGGCTCACTAATATCCACCCCAAAGTGTTCAGCTAAAGGCTTTAAGCCACCCGCAAAACCCTGTCCTACAGAACGAAACTTCCATTGACCTTGGCGTAAATACAGCTCGCCTAAAATCAATGCGGATTCTTTCATTCCGGTAGCAGGCAGAATTGTTTCAATGAGTGCTTGCTGAGTACTATTTTTTAAAGTGACTTTAAGGGTTTGAAATGCACCAAAGGTTTGGCGGTTTTCGTGAATCGTTGCGGTAAAGGCAATTTTCTCAATACCCGAAGGCAATGCTTTTAAATTTATCCCAAACTCAGCCCGTCCGGCTGAGTTTGAGTTTAGGCTCACCGCGCCGTTACCCGGACGCGGTTGCCCGTAAAATACCATGTCATCATCACCGCGTACCTTGCCACTAATCGTCAGTAAGAAAGCTGAAATATCCACCTCAACACCGGTAAGTTGAGTCGGTGATAAGAGTACTTCGACTATTAAATTATCTGCACTAACAGGCGCATTGCCTCCAGCGACTAAAGGTACTGTTGACATGGTAGTACTCCTTACAGGGCTGCTATGACAGCAGGCATCATGTCATTGGCAATCGCCCCTTGGCTAGGAGCGCCTACAGCTTTCATTTGCCAACCACCATTACCATCACGACTGACAATCGCCATCACTACACCCGTATGTGAACCTTGTTCACTCAGGTTATAGCGGGCTAGTTCAGCATTATTGGTATCATCCACTAAACGGCAAAACGCACCGCCCACCTCATTAAAGGTCTGACCACGGAAGGAGCAAACAGTAAAAGCTAAATGCTGAACTGAAGAGGGTAAACGAGTTAGATCGACATAAATAACTTCATCGTCACCCTGCCCTTCACCTGTCAAATTATCGCCAGAATGATGAATAGAACCATCGCGACTCTCTAACTGGCGGAACCACACGACATCCAATAAACTCTTTTGGGCATCTAATAATAAGCACGAGGAATCAAGATCAATATCGTCTGCACCACCGCCCCCAAACAAGCTACCAAAGAACCCTGTTTTTTTAGCAGGTGCGGGATCCCAACCGAGTCCCATACGTACTTTCGTTAAACCACCACCATTGGATTTGGTCAAAGAAATACGCTGACCCTTTTCTAAACTCACCGCCATAACATAACCTCCCTCTTTTTAATTCATATTAATGATGTGCATACTAAGCAATCAGGCTAAGCTATCGCAACCTCACACCAATTTTTACGGGTTATTGCAATCATAAGCGTACTTAGCTACCAGTACTTAGGTATTTATCCTATCTGGCATCACCTCACTTAACAGTTAAAAATCAGTCTTCTAGGTCTTGCTCGTTATCGTCCAGTTCGACCACTGTAGAGCTAAGAATCACGGGCATACTGATTTCCCCCACTCGTAAACCGTATTGAATAGAGCGATTACTTAGGGTTTTCCCTTGTAGCTTTTGTACCACCAACTGTGCCAAATTTACTCCTGCTAAGCACGCCATCCCAAAGCCTCCCGAAGGACGGGTATTAATCTCTAAGAGGCGTGCCCCCTTTGCACCTAATTTAAATTGAATATTAAAAATCCCATTTAATTTAAAGTACTGAGTCAAACGCTCCACCATCCCCTGAATTTCAACATTATTGTCGATTAACTGCCCTTGTCCTGCAGGTAACTTACGGCGCTGAATTGCACACAGTAGTTCCCCCTCAAACCCTGCACAATCCACACTCCACTCGTGTCCCCTGAGGTTTTCCATGACCAACATTTCGGGAAACTCTGGCGTGTTTTCCATCCCAGCACGTAATTCAGCTAAGGGAATTTCGTATTCAATGCCTTTGACTAAATGAGTAATACTATCGCGCTGAGTATCCAGTACTCGAAACCCTAACCCAAACACTGAAACCGAAGGTTTAATACATAAGCTCACATGTTTTTGTGACAAGGTGGCAACGGCTTGATCAAATTCGGTTTTATTGTGAACAGGGATATTATCCATCACCAAAGCCACTTCCGGCGGTAAGGTTTGATAAAACTGCCCCTTATTACCGATCAAAGCTAATTGCTCAGGCTCCGCGACTAATAATAACTGCGTACCAAGCGCGGCAAATTGCTCTCGATGTCTCCCTAAAAACCGTGCTTCTTTAGCGACCCAAAACACATCAATCGCTTGCTCTTCGCAAAACTGTAAACACCACGCTAAGTACTTATTGCCCATTAAACCTTTTGGCTCAACGGCGTATTCATCCGCCACTAAAAAGGCAGGGGCTGCCGGATTGGTGTGACTCACAATCGTAGTAATCGGGGCAATCTCTTCAGCTTGGCGCAAGCTCATGAGCACGGAGCTAATGCTAGAAAATGTTTTATTAAACCAAATACGCATAAAGGTCTCGTTAGAATTAGTTATGGATAGAATGGCGCGATTATAGGCGTATAGCCTATACCTAGCACGACACTTTGCACAAAAACCGTTATGATGCAGCTCGTTTTCCGCCCTAAGCCCTATTGAGCCTAATTATGTCCACTGCATTTGCTACCTTAAATCTATCTGCTACACAACTGACTAATCTGGATAGTCTCGGTTATAAAGAGATGACCCCTATCCAAGCCCAAGCCCTGCCCCATGCCCTCAAAGGCTTCGATCTCATCGCTCAAGCTAAAACCGGAAGTGGCAAAACAGCCGTATTTGCGTTGACTTTATTAAGCAAACTTGACCCCCAGAATTTTGCCGTGCAAGGCTTAGTACTGTGCCCCACTCGTGAACTAAGTACTCAGGTCGCTAATGAAATTCGCCGCCTTGCGAAACATTTACCTAATGTCAAAGTTGTCACTCTCTTTGGCGGGCAACCCTTACCGCCGCAAGCAGACTCCTTAAAGCATGGAGCGCATATTGTGGTCGGAACCCCAGGGCGGATTCATGATCATTTGGGTAAAGGCACTTTAGATTTACGCAAGGTGGGCACTTTAGTACTCGATGAAGCTGACCGTATGTTAGAAATGGGTTTTCAGGAAGATATTGATGCTATTTTGTATCAAACCCCCAAACGCCGCCAAACCTTATTATTTTCAGCGACCTACCCCAGCGATATTAAAGCCCTCAGTTCCCAGTTTCAGAATCAACCCTTATCCGTCAAAGTCGAATCCGTACATACCGTTCAAGTGATCGAGCAACGCTCCTTCATGTGCAGCAAAGACCAGCGTTTAGAGGCTTTAAAGCAAGTACTTCAAGCCTTCCAACCGCGCTCAGCCGTCATTTTCTGCAATATGAAAGTCGGTGTCCGTGAGGTAGCGGAGTACTTAAAACAAGCAGGTTTTAGCGTTAAAGCGTTACACGGTGAATTAGAACAACGCGAACGTGATGAAGTACTTATCCAATTTAAACAACAAAGTTGTCAATTATTAGTGGCGACTGATGTAGCGGCTCGCGGTTTGGATATTGAGGATTTGCCGTGTGTGATTAATTACGAGTTGCCACAAAATCCTGATGTGTATATTCACCGCATTGGGCGTACCGGACGCGCAGGGCGTGAGGGGTTAGCGATTAATCTTTTGACCGAAGGCGAGCGCATTAAACTAGTCGATATTGAAGAATTACAAAGTACGCCTTTACACACCGAGTCTTTAAATGAATTAGCGATTCAAACTCAAAAACCGTCCGCTGCCCCTTTTGTGACGCTGTGTATTTTAGCGGGGCGCAAAGACAAATTGCGGGCAGGTGATATTTTGGGAGCCTTGACAGGTGAGGGAGGCATCGAGGGTAAAGTAGTCGGCAAAATCGATATTTTAGACCAAGCCTCGTATGTAGCGATTGAGCGTTCCTTTGCAAAAGCCGCTTTAAATCAGTTAAGTAAAGGCAAGATCAAAGGAAAAAAATATCGCGTGTGGCAGCTAGGCTAGTTCAGCGTAAAATCATCCCCGCCCCTTGATTCCTTGCTATGATTTAGCGATTAAAATTCACCTAAGGTTTGAGCATGATGAATTTAGTCGTTGGGGCAAATCTAGCACTCACGGGGACGCGCTGGGCGTTGTCCCTTGTTTTACCCGTTGATATTCGCCATGACTTAGGCTTGGCGGTATTGCCGGTTGATGAAAACAAGCAACTCGTCGCCGATAGTGTACTGGCACACCATCCTAATACCTCGTGGCTCACCACTGAGCTTATTAATAATGGTACACAATTTAACCTCAGCTTTGACGTAAGCCAGCTTCCTAATCCGCGCATCACACGACTTAATCTAGTACTTTATCGTTATGGTGCAAAAGGCCCTTTGGACTTTGCCCAAACCATGAGCCTCAAACAAGAGGGTACTTTTACTCACACCCTTGACCTCAACTCCATCACCGCCTCCGCCATCATTATTGCTGAACTTTATCAACGTAATGGCACTTGGAAAATCCGCGCTTTAGCTGAAACCTCTGCCTATGGTTTAGCGGCATTAGTGCGGCATTTAGGGGGAGCAGTGGATGAGCGCTCACCGCATTCACCCTCCAGTGAGTCTTATGGTCAAGGACGTGAACGCCCTGAATCGTGGTCAGGCACTGCGTTTTTAGTCGCTCCTAATATTTTTATGACCAATGCGCATGTGGTTGAGGGAGCAAAACACATGCGCCTAACTTCTATTCAAGGCAAAGCCGATGCGGAAGTCATCATTAGCGACGAAACCAATGACCTCGCGCTCGTTCGTGCTCAATGCCCCAGCCACATTCAACCCTTACCCTTTCGCAAAACTAGTATCGGTCTAGCAGAGCCTATTACCACCTTAGGTTATCCCCTTGCGAGTATTATGGGCAGCGGGATTCAAGTCACTCAAGGCGTGATATCAGGGCTGTTTGGTACACAAAACGACATTCGCTTTTTACAATTTACCGCCCCCATTCAACCCGGCTCTAGTGGTAGTCCTTTACTGGATAATACGGGTGCGGTGATTGGTGTGGTGACAGGCAGTGTAACTAATACTCAAAACATGAATTTTGCGGTGCGTAATGTCTTAGCCATTGCCTTGATTGAAGCCGTGCAAGCCCCTTATCAATGGCAGACTACAGAGCAAGTACTCACCACTGCCCAAATCGCCCAACAAGTACAAAACGCTATTTGGCGTGTGGAGTGTACGACAATATGACCCGTGAAAAAAAAGTCGTTGAGCTAACAACAGGTACTTTAACCTTACATATTGAGCCACACACCAGTACTTACATACCCGATGAATTATTTGGTTTCGCTGAGCGTCGCAATCCCAAACGCTCGTTTTTATTTGTATCTAAAGTACTCGGTCGCCATATTCCCGTAGCGCCCTCCACGATGCGAGCGGCAACCAATACCTTAGCGGCTTTAGTGCCTGATCATTTGCCGGAG
>JBDKGX010000136.1:0-6491 GCA_039797965.1 Pseudomonadota bacterium | reverse complement strand
ACCAAATAACCCTAAGCCTGCCAGAGATTCAGCGCTATCGCTAGCCGGATACAGATAGCAAGGAAATAATACCCAAAGTAGCTCTAAAGTAGACTGGACAAAAAACCACATGACACCTCAAAAAACTTATGTTTATGATGCGAGTTGTTGCAGGACTATAGTAGGAATAATAATGAGTCAATTAGTACCCCATTCATGGCGAGAGCGTTGGGCTTGGGCGTTTTACGACTGGGCGAATTCAGCCTTTATTACCACCGTAGTCGTGGTGTTATTTCCCGTATTTTTCCGCTCGTATTGGGCGCAAGAAGTGCCCTCTACTGAAGTTACTTTATATTTAGGCAATGCTAATTCGTTTGCTAGTTTGGTGATTACCTTACTCGCTCCGTTTCTAGGAGCTATCGCTGATCGTAGCGGACGTAAAAAACCTATGTTAGCAAGCTTTATGATAGTGGGAGTACTTGCCACCTTTACCTTAAGTCTGATTGGGCAAGGGCAATGGTTATTAGCCTTAATAGCGTTTGCTTTAGGTTTTATTGGCTTTTTAGGGGGCAATATTTTTTACGATTCATTATTAGTGGATGTATCTGAGGAAAAAGATTTCAACCGTGTTTCTGCCTTAGGCTATAGCTTAGGCTACTTGGGAGGGGGAGTGTGGTTAATAATCAGTGTGTTACTAGCCTTACACCCTGAGTGGTTTGGTCTAGTGGATAAAACCACGGGAGTACAGGTAGCGTTTGCAGGGACTGCTCTGTGGTGGGCGTTATTTAGTATTCCGTTATTTTTCCAAGTGCGTGAGCGACCAGTTGAGCCCGCTAGCAACGTAGCGTTTTTTACCCTCATTAAACAAGCGGCTTGCGATTTTCTCGATACCTTTCGCCAAATCCGCCAATACCGTGCAATAGCCTTATTTTTATTAGCGTACTGGTTTTATATTGATGGGGTGGACACCATTGTAGTGATGGCGGTGGATTATGGGCAAAGTTTGGGATTGCCCACCGATAGCTTGATTCAAGCCATTATTATTACTCAATTTACTGCCTTTCCTGCGGCATTACTATTTGGTTGGATCGGCACCCGCTATAGCGCTAAAACAGGGATTATGATCGGAATTCTGGGCTATGTGCTGATTACCTTGGGTGCAACGCAAATGCAAACTGCGATTCATTTTTACCTGTTAGCCTTTAGCGTCGGGTTATTTCAAGGCGGTATTCAAGCGTTAAGTCGCTCCTATTTTGCAAGCCTCATTCCAGCCGATCAGGCGGCTAAGTTTTTTGGCTTTTACAATATGTTAGGTAAGTTTGCTGCGGTACTGGGGCCTCTATTAGTCGGTTGGGCAAGCTATCTGACGCAGTCTAATCGGATTGGCTTATTGTCCTTGCTAATTTTATTTGTATTAGGTGGTTTAGTCTTATGGTTTGTGCCTAATCATCAGCAGAAGTCTTAGGCTTCTGCTACACGATAGAGGTTGTGGTTTTATAAATTTCAAATTGTTCTAATACCCAAGCGCTAATAGTTTCAGGAGTACTTTGATCTAGCCATTTCGTAAAATCACCCCACTCTTTAGCCCCTTGCTCGCGTAAATAAGTCATAAAATGCCCCAGTACTTTGCCGTCGAGTCCGGTTAATTCCATGATGAGACTACCCGAGAATTTTTCCTTTATTCGATTTTTAAGCGCATAGTCTGTTTGTAATTGCTCATAAAGGGGTTGAGCGTGTGGAAACCATGTAAAGGCTTTTTGCAAAAATGAGGTTGTAATTTGTCGCCCTCCTTGTTCGCGCATACTGTCCCACGGATAAGCATTGAGAGATTCTTGAGTTTCTAGCCATTTTAGTAAGCTATTATAAGTCGCCCGTTTTTTATCGCGAATACGAGAAGCATGATTGCGATTATCTAATAAGTAAATTTGCTTATTAAAATAAGGTGATGAAGCTGCAAAGAGAAAAATATCTTCCAACGTATCAAAGCCTTGTGCAAAGCGTTCAGGGCTTAGCTCAGCAAAGGCTAAAATGGTATTAATCTCTTTAGAAAGACTAATTTCTCCCATAATATACTGACCTTCGCGGACTATTAAACTTAAACCATTATGCCCATATTTAAACCCCATTTTATGATAAAGCCGCCCAATAATATTGCCTAAATCATTCCATGCAAAATAGTGTCGGGATATTTCAAAATCCTCATGGGGAGAGCCAATAATATCAATTTGAAATTGCTGATAATCAAAAGAATAGACATGATTATTAACGACTAGCTCATTAGGTTGAAAACGCTCTCGAATATAAGGTGCTAGATGTTCACGAATGCCATCCGTATCCATTAAAACATCTAAATCCCCAAAGGAAGGTTTTGTGCGATAGGCTTGAATATCAGCAAGCTTTCGATGGGGAAAGTCAGTTTTTAGAGTGCTTAGTACTTGATCGCGGAGTACTTCATATTCAGCCCGTTCATAGCGTCGCGTGGTGGTATGTTTTAATGCTTGACCGCCCATAGAAACCCCGATAGTGATGTTTTAAGTACTGAGTCGTATCTGTAAGTATGAGGCTAGTGGTGATAGATGACCTAGTATTTTAACGAGGTTTTAAGGATTCCTGAGGATTACTACACGAGTAGTAGCTGAAATGGTCATTTTTTAAGGTAAGGATTGCTATCTGTGGGCAGTGATTCTACGCTTAGTTGCAATAAGCCCTCTTGGTTTTCTATGGAAGTTTATATGTCCCCGAAACTAATTTCTGCTGTAGTGTTAAGCAGTGTTGTGATGTTGAGTGTGGTCGGTTGTAATGATTCAACCGATGAGAAAAAAGTACCTCCCGCTAGTAGTGAGTCGACCTCTTCTGTCGTTCCTGCTGCCAGTACACCTGCTTCTACAACCCCAACCCCCCCTAGTGTTACTAACCCCGCAGCCACTCCGACTGAGGCGGTAGCTGTTACAGAAGATAAGTGGGAACAATACAATTTAGGCGTGCGTTACGGTAAAGGTGATGGGGTTGAGAAAGACAGTAAAAAAGCGGCAGAGTACTTTACTAAAGCTGCTGAGCAAGGCTTAGCCGCTGCTCAGTATAATTTAGCAGTGTTGTACGCTAAGGGCGATGGGGTAACCCAAGATGATAAAAAAGCAGTGGAGTACTTTACTAAAGCGGCTGATCAAAATTATCTCCCTGCTCAAACCAGCTTAGGCATTATGTACATTAGTGGGCAAGGTATAACCCAAGATGACAAAAAAGCCATTGAGTACTTTACTAAAGCGGCTGAAAAAAATGATGCCTTAGCCCAATTTAATTTGGGAGCAATGTATGCACAAGGGCAAGGTTTGACCCAAGATCACGCGAAAGCCTTTGAGTACTTTACCAAAGCCGCTGACCAAGGGTTAGCAGCGGCGCAGACAAATTTAGGGTTAATGTATGATGATGGTCAAGGTGTGCCAGAAGATAATAAAAAGGCAGTAGAGTGGTACACCAAAGCCGCCGAACAAGGCGATACCGATGCCCAAACTGATCTGGGGGTAATGTACGATACGGGTGAAGGTGTCGCGGTTGATAAGAAAAAAGCCGTAGAGTGGTACACCAAAGCGGCTGAACAAGGCAATATCAATGCGCAATATAATTTGGGCTTAATGTATCGGGATGGTGAAGGGGTAGAGCAGAATTTAGATAAAGCAGTGGAGTGGTTACAAAAAGCCGCCGATGCCTCACACCCTGAAGCTCAAGCCGCTTTAGATGAACTGTATCAAGAACCTGCTGAGGATGAATCTACCGAAAACGCTAAGCCAACTGAAGGCGCCTCAGAAGATTCTGGCGATGCTAAACCAACGTCAACCGCACCCACTAAAGAAACCACCGATAAAAAATAATAAGCTGGAGCAGGAGTCTAATTTATTACTTAAAATTAGGCTCCTATCACTCATTAAGCTATATAATATTGCATTGTTATTCAATTTTTAAAGTCACCCATTATCTTAATTACATTAATCAAATAAGCGCATTAAGTTTATTGCAGGTTTAAGTCACGTATAAGCAAACTATAGCACTGATAAATTTATCCTGATTTTAAATATAGGATTATTAAAAAAGCGAGTAATGCTGATGAGTACTGAAACTATTGATCCTCGATTTGCTGCTTTAGATGAGTTAGTGACTCGTGATTTGGTGACGACCTTTATTGATGATCAAGTACTGGCAATTCAAGCAGTAAAAGTCGCTCATGATTCTATTGCATACGCTGTAGAAAGCGCTGTTAAGCATTTAGAGCGAGGGGGGCGTTTAATTTATGTCGGAGCGGGTACTTCGGGGCGTTTGGGGATGTTGGATAGTAGCGAGTTATTCCCCACCTTTGCATGGCCTAGTGATCGTGCTATTGCGATGATGGCAGGAGGTCAGTCTGCTTATTTTCATGCTGTAGAAGGTGCAGAGGACAATATTGAGGAGGCTATTGAGTCATTAAGTGAGATTAATATCAGTGAGTTAGATGTGGTGATCGGTTTAGCTGCATCAGGGCGAACTCCTTTTACAACCAGTGCTGTACGATTTGCCAGACAACAAGGCGCACTGACCATTGGTATTGCTAATAACCCGAATACACCTCTAGTGACCGAGGCTGAAATCAGCATAGTACTAGACACAGGCGCGGAGGTCATTGCAGGCAGTACACGACTTAAAGCAGGTACGGCACAAAAGGTTGTATTAAATACCTTATCCAGTGCCATTATGGTGCGTTTAAATAAAGTACTGGGTAACTTAATGATTGATATGCAGCCTACTAATCAAAAGTTATTAATACGAGCTATCTATTTAGTTATGAATGCTACGAATTGCACTGAGGACAAAGCTCAGCAAGTATTAAAAGAAGCTAATAACTCGGTTAAGCTAGCAATTTTAATGGTAAAAAATAATATTTCAGTAGGTCAGGCAAAAAGCCTTTTAGAAAAAACACACGGTAATTTAAGAAAAGCTATTTATTAATCTAAACACTAATTAACACTAGATCAGCAATTTGAGTAAAATTCTGTTAGTGTGGTTTAAGTTTAATATTTAATATGATTAAATCCCCGATGAGCAACTCTATTAACCAAACCATTCTTAAACATCTGAAAGCCAATAGCCGGATAAGCTGGCAACAATTGGGTAAACTGGTGCATTTAACCGGACAGGCCGTAGCGGCTCGTGTACAAACTCTTGAGGATCAAGGGTTTATTAGTGGTTATACCATTAAACAACACTCCGTTGAGCGTCATTTTATTACGATGTTCATGGCAACCCAGCAATTTGATCGTTTTGAGAGCTTTTTACAACAGGATGAACGGGTTGAAAGTGCATTTAAAACTACCGGTGAGGGTTGTTATCATCTAGTGTTTGTGTCGCAGGCGGCGGGTGATTTAGAACCCTTTTTAAATGCGTTGCTAAAGTATGGGCGCTATAAAGTGGCAAGTAGTATTCGTGTGGTCAAATAGTGTTAATGAGTTTGGCTTTAATCAAAGTACTCCGTTAGACATTACACCATGATAGCGCCTTTTGCTTGAGACAGACGTATGGCGCGTGAAGTGAGAGGCTTAGTAATAGCAATTTTGATAGGCTTAATACTGGGTGGGTTAGTAGTACAACGTTGGCATTCTCAGGATTTTCCCCGTCATGCTGTTTATATAGAAATTAAAAATACCCTCTCAGAAGTTGTTCCATTAGTGCGGGTGGAGCATGGCAGTGACTTTCTCCAAGAACGCATTTTATTAACTCAACTCCAACCCAACGAAGCTCGCCTTATCACTCTTAATCATGAGCTAGGTCAGGGGTTTACAGTAGAGGCTCAGTTTAGTGATGGTGAGAAGACCGACGCGTGTGTAGGGCGCATGGCTTCGGGATGGGTAGAGCATTTGGAGATTGGCAAAAGTGGTATTCGAGCATTAGATTAAGTGAACTCTATTAGTGGTTGCGAGTGTAATAAATCCTTCATATAACCGTAATCTAATTGACATGCAGTGAGCCTAGACTGCCCGCATCTTAGCTTAACGATGACAACTCAAGAGATTATGTATATGAAGGCATTGGCATTGCTGGTTACTACAGGTTTGGTGCTAGGGGCAGGTGTGGCTCAAGCACGTACCAATATTTCTATTGTAGGCTCTTCTACGGTATACCCTTTCTCAACGACAGTGGCTGAAAATTACGCCAAAAAAACGGGCAAACCAGCTCCTAAAGTTGAATCGACAGGTACTGGCGGTGGGATGAAGTTATTTTGCGGCGGGGTAGGGGTTAATACGCCTGATATTGCCAACGCTTCTCGTCGTATTAAAGATACTGAACTAGCGGATTGCCAAAAAAATGGCGTAGAAGTCGTTGAGATCAAAGTGGGATATGATGGTATTGCCATCGCAAATGCGGTAAATGCACCTGCTTTTAATCTTAATCGTATTGATATTTTCAAAGCCCTAGCCAAGCAAGTACCTAATAGCACGGGTGGTTTAGTACCTAATCCTTATAAAACTTGGAAAGATGTCAACTCT
>JBDKGX010000135.1:0-6524 GCA_039797965.1 Pseudomonadota bacterium | reverse complement strand
CCGCGTGAAAAATATGAACTCGATGATGTTGAAGTGGATTTAGCGACTGAGTTGACCCAGTACTTAGATGCTAATGGTAAACTGATTGCTACCGAATTTCGGGGTTTTCTCAAACAGCAATTACAGCAAGAGCTGACGACTAGCTTTGGTTCACTCCAGAGCTTTTTGCAACGCTGGAGCGAGGCGGAACGCAAACAAGCTATTGTTGATGAATTAAAAGCACGAGGGATTGAATTAGCCCATTTATATGAGGCGGTACCCAATAGCGAAACATTAGATCTGTTTGATTTATTAGCTCATATTGCCTTTGATCAAAAGCCGCTAACCCGTCAAGAGCGTGCCAATCATGTTAAAAAGCGTAATTACTTTTGGCAGTATGGTGGGGAGGTTCGCCAAGTGCTGGAGGCTTTATTAGATCAGTACTCCACTAATGGTGTGCTGACTATTGAAAACCCTGAAGTATTAGAAATGCCCCCGTTTGATCAATTGGGTTCCAAAAGCCAAATTCGGCGTCATATTTTTGGGGGAGTCGCACGCTATCAACAGGCTATTGCCGATTTAGAGCGAGTACTTTATGAAGCGAGTTAGTAGGGGAAATGAGGTGTGCTGGAGTGTTCAAACCACTGAGCTAGGGATGACTCTGTGAGGTGTCCAGCCGCCAGTTGCTCAAATATCGTTACTGCCTCTGGTTCAGGGGCGTTGAGGCTATGCTCAGGGCGAGCTAGCGCTGAATCCAGCAAACCCTGATCGCGTAAACCCTGAGTTCCACCGTGCTCATCGATGAGTAGTTGATGTACTTGTAGGACTACGGTAGGTAATACCCAAATTGGTTGACTCATTTAGCCAGCTCATGAAAAGCGTTTTTATAGTTTGCTAGTACTTTTTGAGCGGCTTGGAGTTGCTTGGCTTCATTCGAGGCTTTAGTGAGTGTAAAGCCGTTGGCGCTTTCTACTAATACTAAGGTATCGCCTGCTACTAAATTAAATTGACTGAGTACTTCAGGAGGTAACACCACTCCTATTTGGTTGCCTAGTTGGGTGAGCTGGAGTTGATGCATAAAAGGTTACTCTAACTAAAAGCTGCTGATAGGTTTTAGTGTAAGTGGCTACGGTGTGACCGTCAAATTTGCTATACTACCCGCCCCCTTTGTCTAGGACTGTTTGGCTTATGAATCTTTCTTCCACCATTAAAACGATTCAGGACATTATGCGTAAGGACGCGGGTGTCGATGGTGATGCCCAGCGTATTGGTCAATTAGCGTGGATGTTGTTTCTTAAAGTACTCGACCAACGTGAGGCCGAATGGGAAGACGATGATGACGCCTATTTGTCGCCGATACCGGATTCGTGTCGTTGGCGTCATTGGGCGGCTTATATCAAAGATGATGAGGGTAAAACTAAGCCACAACTGTCCGCTGAGCAAACCCTTGAGCATGTCAATAATGTGCTGTTTCCGACTTTAAAAGAGCTGGATGCTAGCAGTGATCCGTTGAGTGCGGTGATCAAAGGGGTGTTTGAGGATGCCAATAACTATATGAAGTCGGGGGCGTTATTGCTCGAAGTGATTGGCAAGCTTGAGGAAAGTATTGATTTTGATGATCTGAAGCATCGTCAGCAATTGGGCGATATTTATGAGCAAATCCTCAATGATTTACGCAGTGCGGGGAATGCAGGCGAGTTTTATACCCCACGAGCGTTAACACATTTCATGGTGAATCGCGTTAATCCCCATTTAGCCCAGCGAGAAACCGTACTGGATCCTGCGTGTGGGACGGGCGGGTTTTTGACCGCAACGATTGATCACTTTAGAAAGCAACTCTCTAAAACCTCCACACCTGCCGATAAAAAAGCGCTGGAAGCCAGTGTATTTGGGTTTGAGAAAAAACAACTGCCGCATTTATTGTGTAGTACTAACTTTTTACTGCACGGTATTGATGTACCCAGCCAAGTACTCCATACCAATACCTTGGCGAAGTCGTGGAATGAGTGGAATGAGCAATACGATTGCATTATTACCAATCCACCGTTTGGTGGTACGGAAGAGGATGGGGTTGGAGGGAGCTATCCTGCGGTGACGCGCACGCGGGAAACGGCGGATATGTTTTTGGTGCTGATTATTGATAAGTTGCTGAAAACGGGGGGTCGTGGGGCGATTGTGTTACCCGATGGGACGCTGTTTGGTGAGGGGGTGAAGGCTAAGATTAAAGAAAAGCTGCTGGAGCAATGTAATCTCCATACCATCGTACGTTTACCCAATAGGGTATTTAGTCCCTACACAGGGATTAAGTCGAATTTGTTGTTTTTTACTAAAGGTCAACCGACAGAGACCATTTGGTTTTATGAGCATCCGTATCCGGCGGGGTATAAGAGCTATTCCAAAACCAAACCGATTCGTTTAGAGGAGTTTACCCCTGAGATCGACTGGTGGGGTGATGAGGCGGATGGCTTTGCCACACGGGTGGAGCATGAGCGGGCGTGGAAGGTGGATTTTAAGGCGAAAAAAGCCGATGCCTTGAGCCGAGCGCAACCGCATTGGACGCGAGCCGAGGAGGCTAAAAATGCGGCGTCTGATCGGGAAATGCAGGTGCGGGATTTACGCGAGTCGATTAAGGGGGTGGTTGATAAAGCACAGCGGGAGACGGTGGAGCAGCAGATCGAGACGTTGCGAGCCGAGGCGGAGGCGTTGCGTTTGCAAGAGCGTGATGAACAGGCGGCGGGGGATCGGATTTATTTTGCGATTTTTAATTTGGATTTGAAGAATCCGCATACGACTGAGGTGGAGGTACATGATCCTGATGAGTTGTTGCGGCGGTATCAGGGGTTATTGGCGGAGATTGGTACGTTGCAAAGTACGTTGTGTGCGGAGTTGGGGGCGGCGTTGACGGTGCGGGGTGGAGCTGATGAGTAGTTTGGCAGAGTTGGAGCGGTTTCGGGTGGTGGCGGGTGCGCCGAATGGGGTGCAGCGGTTGCGGGAGTTGGTGTTGCAGTTGGCGGTGCAAGGTAAGTTAGTGCCGCAAGACCCAACGGATGAACCCGCATCTGAGTTATTAAAGCGGATTGCGGCGGAGAAGGAGCGGTTGATCGGTGAGGGGAAGATTAAGCGCCAAAAGCCTTTGCCTGCGATTACGGAGGAGGAGAAGCCGTTTGAATTGCCGAAGGGTTGGGAATGGGTACGCTTGGGAGCTGTTGCCGAAATTAATCCAAGAAATCAGGCTCAAGATGATACGTTGGTGTCTTTCATTCCTATGGCTTTAATTAGTACCTTTACTGACGGTCGGCATAGTCAGGAAACTAAAGTATGGAGCGAAGTAAAACAAGGGTTTACGCATTTTGCTGAGGGTGATATTGGTGTAGCGAAGATCACCCCATGCTTTGAAAATGGTAAAGCTGCTATTTTTTCAAAT
Source organism: Pseudomonadota bacterium (assembly GCA_039797965.1). Lineage (GTDB taxonomy): Bacteria > Pseudomonadota > Gammaproteobacteria > Thiotrichales > Thiotrichaceae > Thiofilum. The sequence continues at coordinate 3,121 of JBDKGX010000135.1, read as the reverse complement.
CTAAAAAATGGTATAGGAGCAGGAACTACCGAGCTTCATGTAGTGCGTCCCTTTGGTCAAACCTTAGTGCCACGTTATATTTTAATTTACTTGAAAAGCCCTCAGTTTTTATTAGAGGGAGAGTCTCATATGACTGGGACAGCAGGGCAAAAGCGTTTACCAAAAGAGTTTGTTGCGTCAAATCCTTTTCCATTACCTCCCTATCCAGAGCAGATCAGAATTATTGAGCGTGTTGATAGATTAATGTCCCTATGTGATCAACTCGAAGTACTTCAATCGCAACAAAGTACTTTACAAGCGAGTACTTGGCAGGAAGTACTTAATGCAATTACTCAGGCATCGAGTACTTTTGAATTAACAACGGCTTGGCAACGCTTGGAACAGCAGTTGGCGCTGTTGGTGACGGAGCCTGAGCAAGTGAAAGGACTGCGCGATACGATTTTACAATTAGCGGTGCAAGGTAAATTAGTCCCACAAGACCCGAATGACGAACCCGCATCAGTACTACTCACCAAAATCCAAGCCGAAAAAGAACGCCTAATAAAAGCAGGTAAAATCAAACGTCAAAAACCCTTACCTCCGATTACCGATGAGGAAAAACCGTTTGAATTACCAAAGGGTTGGGAGTGGGTGAGGTTGGGTGATTTAGCACAATTAATAACAAGCGGTTCGAGAGATTGGGCGAAGTACTATTCTAACAAAGGAGCTATTTTTGTAAGGATGGGTAATTTATCTCGTGGTCATTACAACATGCGTCTTGACAGCCTACAGTATGTGGTTCCTCCTGAGGATAAAGAGGGAGCTAGAACTAAACTTGAAGCTAATGATATTTTGATATCAATAACAGGCGATGTAGGCATGTTGGGTTTAGTACCTCCCGATTTTGGTGAGGCTTATATAAATCAGCATACCTGTTTAGTACGTTTTGTTAATTTATGCCGAAATCGATATTTTCCAGAGTTTTTACGCTCGCCATTAGCAACTACTCAATTTACTGCTCCACAAAGAGGTATTAAAAACAGTTTTCGCCTCAGTGATATCAGCGAAATGTTGGTCTCTTTACCACCAGAGCAGCATATCGAAAGAGTAGTTTTTAAGATTGATGCTTTCATGTCCCTATGCGACCAACTCGAAGCACGCTTACAAGCTGCCCGTCAAACTCAAGCACAATTCGCCCTCGAAACCGTCAATAACCTCAGTACTCAATAACGCTTTAGTCGATTTCCATAGGTGGTGTGGGTGGAATCGTGGCTTGTAGGTGGTGCAGCTCCTCGATTAAAGCCGATCGACGTTTAAGCGAGGAGCTATCCATCGGGAGCTTTGAGCGTTGAAAGAGCTGATCGAGGCTGTAAATTTCAGCTTGCAACTGGCGAATTTGTGCGGTGTTTGAAGGGGTTAATGGAGTTGAGCGCTCATCTATTTTAGGTAAAGTACTCGTGTCTAATGTGCCATTTCGAGCCGCTTTTACCAGTTGATAGAGATAGGCTAGGGGTTTGAGTACTTTTCCCGTTTGCAGCGCTTGATCGAGTACTTGGAGGCAATCACTAGCAAGCTTAGGGCTAAGACCATCGAGTACTTGCGCCGCTTGGTGCTGATCGTTGGCGGTAAAGGTTTGGGGATAGGGTAATGCTTTCACGGGTTTAAAAGTACTCATTACCTCATCACGACTACACGTCTTAGGTCGAGTACTCGGGGGCGCTGTGGTAGTGTTTGGGTTTAGTCTTGTAAAGGTCTGTAATGTATGTACCCGTTTTTCGGAAATAGGTTCTGAACACGGGGTAGATTTTCTGTTTTGCGGAAGGCTAGGCGTGTTTAAGTACTGGTCATGAATAGAGTACTTTGTCTCATACAGGGGATGAGGTTCAGTGGTAAAAAGTTGAGTGTGTAAGAGTCCCTGTAGGGCGGGAAGTACTCGATCTTTACGAATATGGCTCAGGGTGGCAATACGTTTGGTGGTGAGGGCATCGGCCGTTTTGGAAAAAGTGAGGGTTTGGCGCAGGAATACCAGAAAGATTTTGAGTTCGTTTTGACTCAATGAAGCACTCAATGCCGCATCAATTAAGATACGAGAGAGCTGCAAGGGGTTGGTGCAGTTCATGATAATTCCAATAGATCGTTTTTTTGGTAGCGCAAAACGCCGGATGCCAAAAACGCCTCTATGGAAACGCTGTAGATATTCCCGCCAAAGCGGTGTTGTATTCCCTACACACCCGACTGAAGTAGACCGCCGAATGTGTCAGACATAAAAAAACCGCCTGAACTGTGGGCGGTTAATTCCGCCATAGAGTGCTTTTTGTGCAATTAGAAGTTTCGCTTCTGCTGATCAATCAAGATCAGGTAAGAACTAGCATAGGTGACGAGCCAACAAGATGCAAGTTATCAGCCCGATAATCAGTGTTAGAGAGTAGCAACATGTAAACTATAGTACTAAACAATCAATGCTATACTGCTCCTAGTCCATCTGGAGTAAAGCTACCATGCAAAAAGTTGCCTCATTGCGTTATGGCGTGATTTTTAAAAAAGCCTTTTCCGATCCCGTGATTTTTACCGCCTTTGTCAAAGCTGTACTGGGCATTGAGATTCACATTGATCGAGTAGAAACTGAAAAAACCTTTGATACTCAAATTGGTTCGATTAAAACCAGTTTTGACCTGTTTGCAGAAGACAAAGAACAGCGCATTGTGGTTGAGATTCAACATGTACGTTATCCCGATCACTATCATCGCTTCCTAAACTACCATTGTGTTGCCTTGTTGGAGCAAGTAATCAATGCCCGTGATTACCGCCCTTCGTTGCAAGTGTTCACTATTGTAGTATTAACCAGTGGTGATAAGCATGGTGTTGATGTAGCCACCATTGACTTTGACCCTAAAGATTTGAATGGCAAGCCGTTAGGGGAAATTCCCCATAAAATCATGTTTTTGTGTCCTAAGTACGTGAATGATAGTACTCCAGTGGCTTACAGAGATTGGTTGCGTTTAATTGATGATAGTCTTGATGGCGAAGTCGATGGCTCAGATTATCCAGACCCTTATTTACAACAAGTACTTGAAAAAATAAGAGCAGAGTTAATCTCTCCAGAAGGTCGCGCTCGTATGTTTGATGAATACAGCGAGGAACA
>JBDKGX010000134.1:0-6543 GCA_039797965.1 Pseudomonadota bacterium | reverse complement strand
AAGTGAAACGCAGTATCGCCAATGGTAGTGTGGGGTTTCCCCATGTGAGAGTAGGTCAGTGCCAAGCTGTATTTCTAGCCTCTTCTCTTATGAGAAGAGGCTTTTTTATTTGTGAAATTAAAATATTAATCGTTTATTCCTAACGTATCTCTAGACAATTTTCAGTACTCTAATGAATATTATTAAAGTACTCTTCTGATATAATTAATATTATTTCAACGACTTGATAAGTACTCGTGAATTACGCTTATAATTGTAAAGTCGTTTCTTATTTTCAGGTAAATCTTCTACGGTCTTTTCATTAAAACCACGCTCTTTAAACCAATCGCTAGTTTGAGTCGTTAATACTAATAGTTTTTGCTTTCCTGATTTGATAGCACATCCCTCCATATAATGCACTAATCTATCTCCGCGGTGATTTGCCCGATATTGTGAATGAATCGCAACACAAGCTAACTCACTAGTATCCTCGTCAGCGGTTTCATATAAAGCTGCACAGCCTACAATTTGTTTATCAACTTCTACTACGTGAAAATTGTTTACTTCTAATTCTAATTGCTCACGTGAGCGACGGACTAAAATACCTTCTTGTTCTAATGGACGAATTAACTCTAAAATACCACTAATATCATCTAGTACCGCAGGACGGATTCGCTCAATAGACTCATTAGAAATCATACTACCCACACCATCACGAGTGTACAGCTCTAGTAATAAGCCTCCATCAGTGGCACTTTCGATAATATGTACTCGTTCAATATCTTGGCTAACTGCTTTAGCGATCAGTTTTAATAAAGGCATATCATCCCCTAATGCCTCAGCTTCTTGTCGAGTCATGGCATTGGGAATAGGAATGGGAATAGGTTCATGAGTAATGAAGATAAGCTTGTCTGCTTTAAGTGCACTGGCAGTAGCAATAGCCGTTTGTTCATAACCTAAATTATAACTTTCTCCACTAGGGGAGTAGCCAATCGGAGAAATCAGGACTACATTTTCATGACTTAGTTGTTCTTTAATGCTTTCTACATTGACACGGCGTACTTGCCCCGTATATTTATAGTCCACACCATCATGAACCCCAATCGGTTTAGCACTTAAAAAGTTACCAGAAATAACATCAAGCCCAGCGTAATTAACTTGCGGTTGATTTAAAGCGGTTGTTAATAAGTTTTCTATTTTAACTCGTAAATAACCACAAGCTTCTTTTACAGCTAACAGAGCTTCTTTATCAGTAATACGTAAACCGTTATGAAAAACAGGTTCACCACCATCTTCAACAATACGACTATCTATTTGTGGGCGTGTCCCATGAATTAATACAATACGCACATCTAATGACGCAATGATAGCAATATCCTGAATAAGCCGTCGAAAACTAGATAGCTCAGCGACTTCGCCACCAAAGGCAATCACAAATATTTTATTACGATGCCGTTGAATATAAGGGCCAATTTCTCTTAATAAATTAACCCGACTTAATAAAGAATCCGTTTGCTCTAAAGTACTCATTGGGGGCTTGCTAATAATTGGTAATCAATCAAATCACATAAACAGTGAATGAGTACTAAATGTACCTCTTGAATACGCGCTGTCGTATTGCTGGGCACACATAGCTCAATATCATCGTTTTGTAGTAAAGGTCGTAATTTACCACCATTTTTACCTGTAAAGGCGACTACTTTAATACCCCTTTCGTGCGCAGCTTGGATGGCTAAATTAACATTAGTCGAATTACCACTAGTGGAGATAGCAAGCAGTACATCACCGTTACGACCTAAGGCTTCTACTTGGCGTGCAAAAATGCGCTCATAAGAATAGTCATTTGCAATAGAAGTTAAAGTCGAGGTATCTGTAGTCAACGCAATCGCGGCTAAACCTTGGCGCTCTTGCTCAAAACGGTTAATCAGCTCCGAGGAAAAATGTTGCGCATCCCCAGCTGAGCCACCATTGCCACAGCTCATAATTTTTCCACCACTTTTGAGACATTCCAGCATAGCTTGTGCCGCTTGCTCAATGGGCTGGGCAAGTACTTCCAAAGCCCGTTGTTTGGTTTCAATGCTAGTTTGGAAGTGGTGGTGAATACGGGTTTGAAGTTGATTGGTCATGAATAGTAATCCGCAGTAAAAGCATTAGGTAGCCATTGTAAGTTGTCATTATCAACTGCAATAACATCAAAACGTGCTTGAGAGTCAGGTGCAAAACGAGCCAGATAAAGACTAGCTGCCCGAATAATGCGCTGTTGTTGGCGAGTACTAATACTGAAGAGCGCTCCACCAAACGTTTTATCCTGACGATATTTTACTTCAACAAAGGCAACGATAGCGCCTTGCTGCATAATTAAATCAATCTCGCCTACTTTACAGCGAAAATTACGTTGGATTAACTGTAAACCTTGTTGTTGTAAGTAATCCAATGCCTTATCTTCAGCCGCTTTGCCTGCTGCAAAGGCGGCTTGTTTAGCAGCAAGATCAAGTACTTTACCTTTATTCAAGGGGAGCAGGCTCGCCATTAATAAAGGTGGCTAATCCTAAGGAACGTTGAACTTTTTGATCACGCATACTGACTTGTCCCGTTTTACCACGTAATGCTTGATTGCCATAAACGAGATTTTGTAAGTTTTTAGCTACTAAAAATGCATCAATACCCAGTGCATACAGACGTGGATATTGATTGCTATTTAAAGTACCTGTGCGAGTATTTTCCAGTACCCAAGGGATCTCCGTGTAAATAATACCATCTAAATCAGTATCTTTATTCGGCTCTAGGCGTCCTGAGAAAATATGTGATGTGGCATATACAGGCATTAATCCTACTTGTGCTTGTAGCAGTGGACGAATCAGGCGCGCTTGTGTAGGGGATGCTGCTAAAAATACCATTTGTGCGTTACTATTTACGATATTACGTTGAATTTCGCCGAGATAGCTTTGCGGATTAGTTGAGTAGCTTGACTTGCCAATCACTTGGCCGCCACCCGCTTGATAAGTACGACTGAAGGCTTGAGCTAAACGATTACCCCACGCAGAGTCAGGAGCCATCACTACAGCCTGATTTAAACCGCGCTGCAAAGCAGTTTGTGCAATCTGAATGGCTTCATCTTCTGGAGATAACCCAAACTGATAAAGTACTCTCGGTGTACGAGCATTATTATCCAAATAGTTTAGTGCAAGAATAGGTTTAGTTAATTCTTGAGGTGAACGTAGTAGTTCTAATACATTTTCCTTATCCAATGGACCAATGATTAAATCAGCCCCTTCTGCTACTGCGGTACGATATTGGTTAAGTACACCTGTACTCGTATCATAAAGTTTAATACGAGTGTCAGAGCCTGTTTGAGCTTGTGCTATCTGAATACCTTGAAGGATTTCATTAGCAGGTACACTTAAACTACCCGAGCGAGGTAACAAGACAGCAATATAATCCGTACTAGTTGGAATAACAGGTTCGTTATTATTTGCGGAAGGTGCTAGTTGTGGGCGGGGAGGTGTAGTTTGAGTAGACTGATTATTGCCCGTTAATGTCATGGCCTTAACCCGAACGTGGCGTACTTTCTCGGCTAAGGCGGGACTACTACGTACGGTACTCTCATCAGGTAATAAATTTAAAGCCCCTACTGGATTGTTCGTTTGTAAGGCTAATAATGCCTTGATATAACGTAAGCGCTCTAAACTTTCTCCCGTAATATACTGACTATTAGTTTGACCTAAGTACTGGTTAGTTAATGCCGAATTACCTAAAGAGGCAGTAATTTCAGCGGCTTGTAATAACACTCGCTCACGCTGTGGAGATGAGTAGGTCAATGCCACTTGGTAATAAGCTTGAGCGGCTTCTACTTTACGACCTTGTTGTAGCAGTTGATTGGCGGTACGTAAGTTAGCTTGTGGTGCAGGTGCGACAATCGCAGGCAATGGTCTTGGTTGAATAGGTGTTGTTGCTTGGCTACTCTCTGTTTGATTAGGGTAAGCGGGTGGGGCAACGGTTGATACAGTATTTTTAGGTGTGCCTTCTGATGCACAACCCCCCAACATAGCCAAAGCTGAATAAACTAAAAGCGGATAGGCATACGTATGTATGCTTTGTTTTAATAATTGATACATAACAGCGACCCCAAATAAGCCCATTTATAATTTTGCCGTCATGATAACATTGTTTATTCTATTGTGCTTAATGTTTGCCTAAGAGAGTGTTATGACTACTGTAGTACCGAGTACTTTATATTGTGTGGCAACCCCTATTGGTCATTTAGGTGATTTAACCCCACGAGCGGCTGAAGTACTGAGTCAAGTGCAGATGATTTATGCAGAAGATACTCGTGTTACCCAAAAACTCTTGACGCACCTAGGTATTCAAAAGCCATTAACTAGCTTACATGATTTCAATGAGATGCAGCGCGTCGCTGCTGTGATTGAGGCTTTGGGGCAGGGGCAAAGTTTGGCTTTAGTCAGTGATGCAGGCACACCTTTGATTAGTGATCCAGGATATAAGTTGGTTCGAGAGGTCACTCAGGCAGGCTTTAGTGTTTTACCTGTTCCGGGGGTGAGTGCCGTTATCACTGCTTTGTCAGTAGCAGGTCTGCCCACGGATCGTTTTAGTTTCGAAGGGTTTTTACCCGCTAAATCTAGTGCACGTATTAAAGTACTGGAAGGCTTAAAAGCGGATACGAGAACATTAGTCTTTTATGAGTCTTGTCATCGTATTAAGGATACTTTAGAAGATTTAATTAAGGTCTTTGGGCAGGAGCGAGAGGCTTTTATTGGGCGAGAAATGACTAAAATGTATGAGACATTTTATCGTGGTTCATTAAGTACTTTATTAGCAAAAACCGATGATGATGAAAACTTACAACGGGGTGAGTTGGTTGTTGTCGTTGCAGGTAATACTGATACTACTCAGGAACATACCCAAGTACTGGAAGCGACTCAAGTACTCAAAGTACTTTTAGAAGAATTACCGGTTAAACAAGCTGCCGCATTAGCAGCTCGCTTAACGGGGCAAGCCAAAAACGAACTATATCGTTTGGCTTTGAGTCTCAGTGAGCGTTGAGGGCTCAACGGGGATATCCAATGGGATATCAGACTCAGCATTGGGATCAGCAATCACGATCAATTTATCAGGATCAATCGCTTTGATTTGCTGTGCCAACTCTAAACTAATCAAACAGCGTTTTCCCTCTAAAAAGGTAATAGCTAATTGACCTTGAGCTAATTGCGTTTGCTGCTCAGTCGTCACGTACAAGTACTTAATGGTTTCGCCTACAACAAAGTTATAGCGAATATCCGCGTCGGTGTTATTCAACACTTGACCTTCTAACAAGGTTTTAACTTGTTGGCGTACTTGCTTTTTACGTTCGCTAGCTTCACGTTGCAAGCGTTCTTGTTCCAGTTTTTCCTCGCGCTCGAGTTTATCTCTAGCACTGTAAAATTGTGCTAAATCTTCACCCTGCTTTTGTGCTGGCTTTTTAGGCTTTGGTGCAGGGGCTGTTGCTTGAGGTTTGCTGGGACGAGACTGCTCACGTTTGTCAGAGCGCTCTTGGGGCTTTTTGGGCTGAGCACGTTGGAGTTTTTCCTGCTCAGCTTTATCCACTTGAGCCTGAGTAGCAAAGCCAGCTTTTAGTAATTGATCACGTAAAGAGTTGGACATAATCGTTTATTATAAAGTCGCTAATTCGGATTGGATCGCTTGAGTAATTGCTTCCATATCGCCTACACCGTTTACTTTGCGCAATTTATTTTGAGCAGCATAGTATTGAATCAGCGGAGCCGTATTTTGCTCATATACTTTTAAGCGGTTACCAATGGTTTCTTCATTATCGTCTGCACGATGATAGAGTTCACCTCCGCATACGTCGCAAACATCATCTACTTTAGGGGCAGAGAAGTAGCGATTAAATACTGCTCCGCATTGTTTGCAAGATAAACGACCTGTTAGACGTTTGAGTAGTACATCAAAATCTACATCAATTAACAGACCACATTGTAAAGGTTGTCCCACATTAGCTAATAGTGCGTCTAAGCTCTCGGCTTGTGCTGTATTACGCGGGAAACCATCTAAAATAAAACCATTTTGGGTATCATTTTGTTGCAGACGCTCGCGAATCATGCCCAGTACGATATCATCCGATACTAGTGCACCTGCATCCATCGCTGCTTTAGCTTTGATACCTAATTCAGTGCCAGCACTAACGGCGGCACGTAATAAATCACCTGTAGAAATTTGGGGGATATTATAGATACCTGTCAAGCGTTGTGCTTGCGTACCTTTACCCGATCCTGGTGCTCCTAACAGTACAATGCGCATAACCTTACTACCTTTCTCTGCTCTTAAGTCACGTCTGGAACTTATACCTTAGTTGAATGTTGCAGTGCAAGTATGGTGTGCGCTGCATCAATTAATGGCTATAATGCGTGCGGTTTTAACGAAAGGTAAATCGCTCATGATTATTGATAATCTACCCGTTGGGAAAGACGTTCCTAACTCTGTGAACGTTATTATTGAAATTCCAGCTCAAGCTTCTCCTGTGAAGTACGAAGTGGATAAAGAGACTGG
>JBDKGX010000133.1:0-6550 GCA_039797965.1 Pseudomonadota bacterium | reverse complement strand
TGCCGCTTGCTGCTCACCGTAGCGTTTGGATGAACCCGTATCAATCACAACAACACCCTCACGAGTCACAATAAACCCCGTATTAACGATATTACCGCCATTTTTACGCGAGAAATCTTCAGTCTTACCGACAAATACATAAGTATCAGGAGCGATCGCTTGTGCCCCTAAAGCATAATTAAACTCATCGGCTTTGAGTAAAGTACTTAGGCTTAAAGTACTGAGGGCAAGGATAAAACAGAGTACTTGCTTCATTGCACCCGTGCCTCGATTTTATTGCCATTATTATCCACCCCTGACATTTTTACCTCTGAGTACTGACCAATATCGAGACTGAGCAGCGGGTTTTCACTAATAGGCTCAAAGGTTTCTAAACGAGCTAGTACTTTGCCATCGGGGGCGCTAAAGGTCATTTGTTCAATATAAAAATGCGGAATACCACTGGCTAATCCAGTGTCCATCGGGTGCATAATGCGCACACGTAAACGATTATTGTCGTCGCGCTTCCACAATTGCCCTGACACTTTGCCAAAAGTCTTTGTCCAATCTCCCGTCGATGTGCCAACACTAGGCAAGGTACAGCCCCCACCCGCTGCATCCACCCAAGTACCCCCCACATGCCATAGACCTTTGTCGTCTTTAGCCGCAACATGAATGGGAGTACCTTGTTGCAGTTTTATTCTAAAAGCAAGGGAGGGGCTAATCGCAATAGGATAAAAACGTAAGATTTGCGGGATAGGATTGAGATCGGCAATAACTACAACTTGCTCAACCTTGTCTAAACCTTGGACTTTAAAAGCGATGGGGACATTGAGAGAATCTTCGGCGGAGAGTGGAGCGGTGACTTGGACCTTATCATCAAACACCACAGGCTCATCACTGAGAAAACGCTGATGCATTAATGGCCATTGCGGCGATTGTAGCGGGTCAGCATTATCTCCATAGGCTGCACTGTAAAGAGTGAGGCTCAATAAGCCCCACCCTATTTTATGCTTAAGGCTTGTTGGGTTTGCCATCGTTATCATCCTCGACAGATGCTATCGGAGGTAAAGCAGGCGCGTTATAAGCGACTTTGTACTTTGCAAAAATATCACGGATTTTACCCTCCTTGACTAGATCGCCCATCGATTTATCAACGACCTTAGCTAAATCTTCATTACGGGCTTTAACCGCCGCACCCATTGCCCAACTACTACGGGACAAACCAGGGGTTACTAAATCCAGTACTTGAAGGGTACTCGGTGCGCCAATTAACAACCCCTCTAGCTCACCCCGTGGAGCCATAACCGCCGCCACTTCACCTGATTTTAAAGCAGCCACCGCTTCGGAATTACTTTTGTAATGCTTTAAGCGCTCGGCTACTTTGCCATTAACGGCTTGCAGCAAATAAAAGTCACTTAAGGTATCGACTTCAACCCCCACAGGCGCATCAACAAAACTCGCTATGGTAGGGTCAGAGCCTAAACGCTCAGTATTCACCGCAAATACGATTTTTTCTAATTGATAAGGGCCTACAAACGCCACCATATCCTCATGCTTGGCATAGTCACGATCATAAGGAGCATGCAACATCACATCGGCAACTCCACCGCCTAGATAGTGACCTTTCCAAATATTATTGCGTAGATCATCGCTCATGGTTTCATCAGCGCCCACCATGCGAATGGAGACATTCACAGCGAGTTTTTCGGCTAGTGCTTTGGCAATGTCGACATCAATGCCAATTTGTTTGCCGTTTTCAACATAGGAATAAGGAGGAAAATCTTTATATAGAGCTACGTTAAGTACACCCGACTCTTTAATCTTATCCAGTGCCGCATCAGCCCATGTGTAATTCATGCTTAAAGCTAATGCACTCACACTCACTAATTTAATTAGCGTTTTCATCATTGAATTCCTCACTCCTAAGCTGATTGGCAGAAATTTTTCTGCCAACTAACAATATGCCCTTATGAATTTAATCGCAATTTATTGGGCTTTTTCTGCTGGTTTGGTTTCAGTCGTAGCGACTGGTTGTACTTCGGTAGTCACGGTACTGGTTTCAGCAGGTTTAGTTTCAGTACTGGTGCTGGTTGCAGGGGTGCTCTCAGCAGGTTTGGTTTCAGTACTGGTAGGGGCAGAAGTACTCTCTGTAGGTTTGGTTTCGGTGCTTGCGGCAGGAGTACTTTCTGCAGGTGTTGTTGATGTAGTCGCTGGTGCAGCGTCAGCAGGTTTTACATCCGTTGCAGCAGGGGCTGCGGGTTCTTTGGCTTTGGCTTCTTGGGTTTCAACGGAAACTGTTTCTAACCAACTACGAATAGTCCATAAACCCTCTTGGCTAATCACTCCGTCAAATTTAGGCATATAAGTCACGCCATTGCGGACTGAACCATTTTGAACGCGCATTTTGAAGATTTCATCACCTTCATCGCCATTAGGCAGATTACGTAAATCAGGGGCAATACCACCCGAAACTGCCTCTAAACCATGACAACGTGCACAGTTTTGACCATAGGCAGACTTACCAATGTGAATAGCTTTTTCTTTGCCACGGTAAGGATTGGTTTCGACCCATTCTGCGCCAATGGGGTCTAAGCCTGTGGTATCCACTGCCTGAGGCACTACATCACCGTGTGCCCATACTAAGCTAGCATTCAAACAGCCAGCCAGTGCCAATGTCATTACTGTATGACGTATCACTTTCATATCTTTATTACCTGATCGTGCTATAGATCCTCAAAAGCGTGAGGCCAGTACTTAGGATACGGCCTCACGAACCCTAACAAACGCTTAGGAGGAGGATTGAGATGATTTATTGACTGCTTGAGGCTCAGGTTTTTTATCACCTTGAGCGGCTTTAGCGGCAGCGGCTGGGAGTTTGAATACCCATAAACTACCACCTTGATTAAGTTCTTTAACTTGTTTGGCGACTTCACCACCCCAAAGTGGTACAGCACCACCCCAACCAGAGGGTACTGCTACGAATTGTTCACCATCTTGTTCCCAAGTAATGGGGCAACCCACCACTCCAGAACCTGTTTGGAATTTCCAAAGCTCTTCACCTGTTTTGGCATTAAAGGCTTTGAGATAACCTTCTGGCGTACCCATAAACACTAGATCGCCTGCGGTAGTCAGCACACCACCCCATAAAGGTGATTGGTTTTTAGCTTCCCACACCATTTTGCCGGTTTTAGGATCCATGGCGCGAAGTACACCGATGTAATCTTCATTCAAGGGTTTGATCGTGAAGCTTGCCCCTAAATATGCTGCACCTTTTTTGTAGCTGATAGGCTCATTCCAAATGTCCATACCCCACTCATTAGCCGGTACGTAGAACAAATCGGTATTGGGGTTATAAGCCATTGGCATCCAGTTTTTGCCACCTAGGAAGGAGGGGGCTGCAAAGACTGATTTACCTTTTTCACCCTCTGGAGCGCCGGGGCGATTGTCTTCGATGTATACAGGGCGTCCCGTTTTTTCATCAATCTTTTCTGCCCAAGTAATTTTATTCACAAAGGGCGAGGCACTGATGAATTGACCATTTTCACGATTTATTACATAGAAGAAGCCATTGCGGTCGGCATGTGCACCTGCCTTGATCACCTTGCCGTCAGCACCTTTGAGGTCAAATGAGACAAACTCATTCACACCATCAAAGTCCCAACCATCATGCGGTGTCCATTGGAAATGCCATTTAATTTTGCCATCGGCAGGATTAATCGCGAGTACTGAAGAGGAGTATAAGTTATCGCCGGGACGTAGATGTGAGTTCCACGGAGCGGGGTTTCCTGCACCAAAGAAGAGACTATCGGTTTCAGCATCATAAGTACCGCCTAACCAAGTAGCAGCTCCCCCTGTTTTCCACGTATCACCTGGCCATGACTTATTGAGTTCACCAGTGATACCGTTTTCTTTACCATTGAGTGTCCCCATATGACCTTCAACGGTAGGACGTTCCCAAACTAATTTGCCTGTTTTAGCATCACGCGCTTGGACGGAACCGACAATACCAAACTCACCCCCAGAGTTTCCGGTAATGACTAGACCTTTCACAATAATCGGAGCGGCTGTGGCGGAGTACCCATCTTTGTAATTGGCAATCTTTTCTTTCCAAACGACTTTGCCCGTATCTTGGTCTAGTGCTACGAGTTGAGCATCAAGGGTCGCGAAAATAAATAAATTATCATATAGCGCCCCGCCCCGATTCACGACATCGCAGCAAGGTAGAATATTGTCCGGTAAACGATGATCATATTGCCAAAGCTCTTCGCCTGTTTTGGCGTCGACTGCAAAGGCGCGGGAGTACGATGCGGTTACGAAAATTTTGCCGTTATACACTAGCGGTTGTGCTTCTTGACCGCGTTGCTTCTCACCCCCAAAGGATAATGAATAAGCAGGTACTAGGTTTTTAACGGTCTCAGTGTTGAGTTTATTTAGCGGGCTATAACGTTGACCATTGAGGCTCACCCCGTAGGTTACGACTTGGCTAGTATTCTCAGCACCTTTTAAAATGTCTTCATCGGTCACGCCAGACCACGCCGCAGTACTTAGTGCACAACTTAAGCTAATAGCGAGCACTAACTTCTGTAATTTAAGTTTCATCAGTCCCATCCTCTCTTCACGTATAGTAATGGATCTCTCTCCGCTGACAGGGCTATAGCTGTCAGATCATGGAAAGAAGCTTAACGCGGTTCAGGTTGGCAACAGGTTGGAAAAAGGTTGGCGCTTGAAGGGGTTAAAACACGTCTAAACATAATAATTCTGCAATAGAGTAGATTGCAGAATTACTGTTTACTCAACTCAGTACGAATGACTACTCAGTCTCAAAATTATAGCCATTGTCGTTACATAGATCCTCACACAACGCCTCAAGATCGGCTAGGAAAGACTCAGCGTCCACCCCGATCACTTCTAAATTATCGAGCTGTAAATAGCGTCCGGTATCGTCTTCATCTTCAATAGATTCAAAGTTATAGCTATCCCCTGCATATTTCAGACAAAGCTTTTCCACTTGGGTTAAAGCCTTTGCGGGGCTATCGGTGTAAATATAAAACTCACTAAAGGTAATCGTTTCCATCGTCTCGTCCTCATTATTATCTTCGTTATCTGACTCATCAGCTTCATCGTCTTCGGATGCCTCAGCACCTTCGACGGTATAGCTGTAATTTTCATCTTCAGCCCATTCTGCACATAACTCATCGAGGGCTGTCAGAAATTCTGCACTATCCTCGATGGTGATATCAAAATTAGTGACTTCAGCGTAGGTAATGTCATCCTCTTCGGTTTCGTCGTAATCAAAGTAAAACTCTTCTTCATCCGCATACTCTAAACACAACGCCTCTAATGCCGTCGCAAATCCCTCAACATCCTCGGTCGCCACATAAAAATCAAACAGTTGCACCGAGCCATCCTCAGCAAAATAGGACTCATCCGTATACGACTCTAAGTCGTGATCAAAGTCTAATTCCGCAACAGAGCGCACCATCCATGAATCATGTCCATTCAGCTCATCATGCAATAAGTACTTGTACGGAATATAACAATAGCCCTCATCTCCCCACTCACTGCCCCAAGAATTACGCACGATAAATAGTTGATCTTTATCTAAATAACCTACGCACAACATGGCATGCCAACCGTGCTCCTCACGCTCTTGTTCACGGACTTTAGGCATAGGAACACGACCTTTATTAGTGGTCGCTTTGTCAAAGGAGGTAAAGGTATTCAGGCAAAAGGCAATGGGATAACCATCCGCTAAGGTGTGTTTCCATAAATTGAGATCGGTTTCGACATATTCGGCTTCGGCAATAGTAAATTGGGCGGCATGTTCGTAGGCGGCTTCGGATGGCTCTTCATTAATATAATCTTCATCATTAGGCCAAAGCTCTTCGTTGCACGCCCCGTATTTTTTTAAGCCCTCAATCGCATCCTGCAAACTTGTGCCATCATCCACATGCTCATCACCGGACTCTGCTCGCGCATTAAAGTAAATGAATAATCGACTGACATCACTATCTTTGCCTAAGTGCCGTTTAGCCAAGTACTCATAAGCTCCCGCACAAGTATTCGCTACACAACTCATTCCCACCTGCTCCTCAACGGGAGTGAGATAAGGGCGCAAATCGACTTTACTAGGTAAGGGTTTAGCGGTAGAACGCCCCACTTTACGACGTTTAGCCGAAGGAGATACGCGACCCACACGTACTCCTCCTACACGAGACGAAGATGAACTCATATTTTGCTCTAATCATTAACGGAGAAGAGCTAGTTTAAAACTAGCTCGCTCAATTAGGTACTAGCAGCAAAGTACTTTAACTCACATAAGCAGTTGAGGATATTAGAAGTTGAAGGTACGACGTACTGCTGTTTCAACCACATGTCCTGTATATTTTAGAGAATCATTGCTGACCTGATTAATGACTAAGTTGGCTTGAGCAAAAGCGCTGGGACGAGTAATAGTAAAGGTCACAGTACCGGATAATGGTTTTTTGTCAGTACCTTTCTGCACACAAGGTACTTCCCAACGATCTGCAACATGTAGACCGTTGTAATTAGCCTTAGCTTGTACCGT
>JBDKGX010000132.1:0-6689 GCA_039797965.1 Pseudomonadota bacterium | reverse complement strand
TCGAGGTAAACAAACCTTGAAATGCTTATGGCGTGGTATTAAGAGGAGTACTGAGATCGCTCAAAAAGTTGTGTTAGCTTACTAACACAACTTTATAAATCGTTATTTTATTAAGCCTTCTGCTTTCATCACGGCATGCACCGCCGGACGAGCTGCTATACGCTCTTGAAAAGCAGCCAAATGTGGATAGTCTTGGGTAATATCAATTTTAGCTACCCGTGCCCAACGGGTCACCGTAAATAAATAGCCATCTGCAACACTAAACTGATCACCGAGTAAGTACTGCTTGTCCGCTAAATGATTATTCACATAACCAAATTGCTTCTCCAAACTCGCTTTAGCAACCCCTTTCCAGTGTTCGCCACCGTCATGAAAAAACGGTGGAAATGATTTATGAATCTCAGTCGCTATGAAGTTTAGCCAGCTCTGCAGACGATAACGATCTAAGGTTCCATTGGCAGGAGCAATTTGTTTCTCAGGAACTAAATCGGCAATATACAGTAAGATTGCAGGCCCTTCCGTCAATAACTCCCCAGAATCCAATAATAAGGCAGGCACATAACCTTTATCATTGATCGTACCAAAATCACCCCCACTAGCGGTTTGCTTCGTTTTGAGATTAACAGCTTCCACCTCATAAGCTAAACCTGACTCAGCTAACGCAATATGTGGCGACATTGAGCACGCGCCAGAGGAAATGAATAACTTCATATAAGTACTCCTGTTTGTTATTAATCACGACTATTCAAACACAGCTATGAAGCACCTTGCCAGTTTTCCAGCAAAGTGACTAAGTACTTAATCCTACTGTAATCGCCTTTAAAACGCTGCAACCGCTAAGTTTAAAAAGGTTTATCACCCAAAATGGTCGCACGCTGCATGATCCGATGAGCTTGGCCGTAATCATTAGTGGCGTAATGTTGAGTGGAGCGATTATCCCAAAACGCAATATCATTCACCTGCCAATGCCAACGCACTGTATATTCCGGCTTAGCAATATGCTTAAACAAAAAGCCTAATAGCACATCACTTTCTTCTTTAGGCAACTCATTAATATGACTAGTAAAACTTTCATTTACAAATAAGGCTTTCTGCCCTGTAATGGGATGAGTACGGACTACAGGATGAATGACTGGCGGATGGGTCAGTCTAGCTTTTTCCCACTGTTCAGCCGTATCGGGCGTATTACCATAACGCTCTTTAGGGAAAGAACGGACAAAGTCATGCGTAGCCGTTAACCCCTCTAATAATTGTTGCAAGCGCAATGACAAACCTTGCCAAGCAGCAAAGCCACTCGACCATAAGGTATCGCCCCCGTAGTCAGGCACTTGTTTAGCACTCAAAATACATGCCGCGGGAGGAGTCTCGATAAATGTCACGTCAGTATGCCAAATGGCATTATCACGCAAATCAGTCGCATGATTATCTAAAATAAGTACTTCGGGTACGGTGGGGACTTTGGGATAAATGGGATGTAAATGTAAATCACCAAAAGAGCGAGCAAAATCTCGTTGTTGTTCAGCCGTAATGGGCTGATTTCTTACAAACAATACTTGGTACTCAATTAAGGCTCGTTGTAATTGTTGTTGAGTACTTAATGGCAATGGTTGCGTAAAATCAATACCTAAGACTTCTGCGCCAATGGCAGGGGTTAAACGCTTAAAACTTAGCATGGCAAATGTCTCAAAGAATAAGAAAAGGATTAATCACACTGGGTGTACCAAGGAGTTAGGTGTTTTTGTAATTGGCGAAGCGCCATTTCAATAGCAAAAGCAATCAAGGCAATGACTAAAATACCCAGAATGACCGTATCAGTTACTAAGAATTGGGCGGCTGACTGCACCATAAAACCCAAACCACGAGTCGCTGCAACTAATTCGGCGGCGACCAGCGTTGACCAGCCAGCCCCTAAACCAATCCGGATTCCAGTTAAAATACTCGGCAAAGCACTGGGTAAAATGACATACGCTAATAACTGTTGCGGGCTGGCTCCCAAGGACAAAGCCGCACGTTTACGACTCGTACTGGTTGCTAACACGCCATGTGCGGTAGCAATAATAATGGGAGCTAAAATGGCTAAGAAAATCAGGAGTACTTTAGTCACCTCACCAATTCCAAACCAAATAACTAACAAGGGTAAATACGCTAAAGGCGGAATCGGTCGATAAATTTCAACAAGAGGATCTAACAAGCCCTTGAACACTTTACTACATCCCATCCACAACCCTAATGGCACACCTAACACCACCGCGAAAACCAGCCCTATTAGGATTCGTTGTAAACTAGCGAGGGTGTGTTGCCATAAGGTGGCATCCATAAATCCTGTAGTACTAACAACTACAAACTTATCCCAAACGGCTAATGGGGTAGGTAAAAATAAGGGTGAGACTACTTGCAAAGTACTCACTACCCACCATACCGCTAATAGGCTAAGAATGCTCAACACACCTAACCATAAAGCGTAATACTGTTGCCAACCTTGCCACTGTAAAAATGTTGGGGTGGCAGGTGCAAAACTCATGGGTTTAACCGGCAAAAGGGACTCTAAAGTACTCATGCTTTCTCCAGTAAAGCTTCTTTTGGGGTGAGGCTTTCCAACAGTTGCTCACGCAACTCAATAAACTGTGGATCAGATTTAATCGAACGCAAGGGCTCACCTTGTAGCCAACGTTGATTAAAGGTCAGGGTTAAGTGTTGTTGAATACGTCCGGGACGGGGAGTCATGAGTACTAAATCGGTGGCTAAAACTAATGCTTCTTCAATATCATGAGTAATAAGAAAAATACGTTGTTGCGTGTGATGCCACACTTTGAGTAGTAACTGCTGCATAGTGGCGCGGGTGAAAGCATCCAAAGCGCCAAATGGCTCATCCATGAGCAAAACCTCAGAGCGTACTGCTAAGGCACGAGCAATCCCTACTCGTTGGCGCATCCCACCGGATAATTGCCAAATGTTTGCCTGTTCAAACCCCGCTAAACCTACTAGTTGCAAAGCCTCTTGGGCTTGTGCCGAGGCTTGCGCTTTAGGTACTTGTTGCAGGCGTAATCCAAACGCTACATTGTCTAAAACATTCAACCACGGTAATAAAGCATCATCCTGAAATACCACTGCTCGTTCTGCACTGGGTTGCGTAAGCACCTTGTCATTTAAGGTCACTGTACCTGTACTAGGCTTTACAAAACCGGCTAGTACATTTAATAAAGTCGTTTTACCGCACCCTGAAGCCCCCAACGCCACAGTGAGGGCATGCCTACCAATACTCAAAGTCACATCATCTAATGCTGGTAATGGCTGCTCTGGATAATGCACACTCAAGTGTTCAACCCGTAAATCAGTACTCATGAGTTATTACTCAGCCGCCGTTTTCACAAATTGATTCGTGACATAAGGCAGGTAATCTGCTTGTACTGCCTCCACTTTGCCCTGAGCTTTGAGAAATTCTGCTGTTTTCTTAATAGCATCCGCAAAAGGTTGAGTAAGGAGGGTCGTTTGCTCTTTTGGAGTCGGGTAGTTATTGCCTGCTAATAAAGTACTAATGTCTTCTGTTTTAGAACCGGTTAAGCGAGCAATCTTTTCTAGATTAGTTGAGTCAGCAACGTAACTTTTAGGGTCATGAGTATAACGAGCGGTTTCAGTAGTGGTTACCTTTACAAACTGCTCCAGAAAATTAGGATTTTTTTCAGCAAAATCATTACGAGTAATCCAAACATCAAACGTGGGAGCACCCCATTGACCTACCTCAGCTGAATTAGTTAACTCCTTACCAGAGGCTTTAACTTTGCTCAGTGCAGGCTCCCATACATAGGCTGCATCAATATCACCCCGCTCCCATGCGGCTGAAATCTCACTGGGGCGTAAATTAATGATTTCAATAGTTTTAGGGTCAATACCCCAATGCGTAAGTGCAGCCAGTAAACTGTAGTGCGTAGTCGATACGAAAGGCACTGCAATTTTTTTACCAACTAAATCGGCAGGTTTTGTAATCGCTGCATTATTTCTTACCACTAAAGCCTCCGAGCTACCTAGTACACCGGCGACTAAAAAGGTCTTAATAGGCAAACCACGACTAGCGGCGGCGGCTAATGGGCTAGAACCAATATTACCGACAACCACATCTCCAGAGGCAACGGCTGCAATCACTTCGGCACCGCTTTCAAATTTACGCCAATCAATGGTGCGCCCTGTGGCTTTTTCATATAAGCCATCTGCTAGTGCTACTTTAGAGGGATCGACACCTGTTTGATAAGCGACTGTGACGGGATTAGTTTCCTCTGCTTGTGCTATGGTTAACCCTATATTTAAACCGAGTAACAGCGAAACAAATACAGCTTTTGTTGTCATAACTTTATCCTAATAAGTCAGTGAATTCGTGACTTATTAGGCTACCGAACGGGATAGAGATGACGAACCAATTATTTTAGCTATGCTTATGCATGATCTAAAATAGGCTCTTAATCGATCATCTAATAATGACTTTACGAGGATAGGATATGAGTACTTCTAATACATTAATTGCTAGTGCCATTATGACATTAAGCCTTGCAGGAGCAGCCACGGCGGCCGACTCTGCTACTCCGGCTAAACCTGAAACAGAACAATGTGCCGGTATTGTTAAAGCAGGCATGAACGACTGTGGAACCAGTGAACACGGTTGTGCAGGCATGGCAAAAACCGATCGTCATGCAGAGGAATGGATTACCTTACCTAAAGGTACTTGCGAAAAAATCGCCGGCGGAACAGTAGTAAAGCCTCAGTAAAAACTACTTTCTGAAGCACTGAACGGCTGACTATTCAGTGCTTCAGATCAGTCTAGTGAGCTTAAATAGATTGGATAGGAATATAGCGCTCTGGCAAAGTACTAGGGCTAAGCGTTGGCGCCCACGCATGACCAAAAATCACTTCATAGGTCGCGGGTAATTGTCCATCCACGCCTCTAAACTCTTCATAGGCTTGATATAAAGCTTGTAGACGTTGCTTGCCCATTAATCCTTGTGCTCGTCCTTGAGTAGCATTATTAGCCCCAATGGCTTTCAAATCTTTTAGTAAATCTTTTACCTGATCATAAAGGAGTACTTTATCCTCACGATCCACTACCGGATCACGAAATCCGGCGGCTAATAAGGCATCGCCAATATCATGCATGTCTAAAAATCGACTCACATGCGGATAGCCATCTACCTGACTCCAGCTAGCTCGTAACTCTTTTAGCGTGTCGGAGCCAAAGGTTGCAAAGGTGAGTAAACCATTGGGGCGAAGTACTCGTACACATTCCTTAAAAACGGGTACTAAATCATTACACCATTGCAACATCACATTAGAAATCAATAAGTCGCAAGACTGACTGGCAAAGGGTAGCGCCTGTACATCAGCACACACGCCCAAAGGTTTGCGCAGCCAATGCCTACGCTTTAGAGTTTGCTGTACCATACTAAAGGCTATATCCACGCCAATGACTTCGGCTTTAGGGTAACGCTTAAGCAAAGCCTCACTTACCATTCCTGTCCCGCAACCTAAATCGAGTACTCGGTTAGGCGCGAGTTTGACCCAATCTAAACGCTCTAATAACTCATTGCCCACTTCACGTTGCAGTACTGCCGCCTCATCATAGGTGTGTGCTGCTCGCTCAAAACCTGAGCGGGTTTTACGCTTATCCAATAAGTGAGGATTACTGTCCAAACTACTCATAAATAAACGGCTCCACTGCTTGTAAAAATTCTTCTGTATGGGTCACAAAGGGTACATGGGAAGCATGAGTAAGTACTTGCACCTTGTAGCCTTTTTGCTCTAAATCCGCACTAACATTCACAGGTACTAACTTATCTAATCGCCCTAATACCCAAATACTAGGCACTGGTAAAATTTGCTCGGAGTAGTCGAGATCACGCAGCATTTCCAACCCTTCATGCAAAGCAGGTAAACGGGCAGAATAGTGTAAAATATTATCCCGCAAACGATTTAATTCCGCAGGATCATGGCGAGTGCCCATAAATTGCAAGGCAAAAAAGCGTTTTACGGTAGCCTCATAATTGGTTTCTAAATTAGTAGCAAATTGTTGAAGTACTTCAGGTGCTAAAGCGTTATGCCAATGAGGTTTTTGAATAAAACACGGCGAGCTACCGATCAGTACTAGACGAGCTACTTGATCAGGCAAGGCATAAGCTAGCGCTTGAGCCACCAAGCCCCCCAATGACCAACCTATTATGCAGGTATTGGGTTGAATCAAAGGTTTGAGTACATCAACTAACTGATCAATAGTGCCTAAGTGTGTTGAAGTACTTTGTCCATGTCCCGCTAAATCTACCCAAGTTACTTGTGCTCGTTGGCTTAAGTACTCGCGAATCGGTTGCCAGACTTGTTGATTCATGCCCCAGCCGTGTAAGACCATCAGGGGACGCCCCTGCCCTTCTGTAATGCTAAATACTGTTTGGCTCACAGTAGCTCCTATAAAAGCTGCGACACTCAACCAAAATCCTGCTAAGTTAAGCGCCAATTGATTAAGGGGAGCTATTGTAATGTATCCAGAACTATCTAGCCTAATGCCTTGGTTATTAGTCATTGCAGGTTATCTGATGGGATCAGTTTCTGCGGCAATTATTACCGCTAAAGCGATGAAGTTACCTGACCCGCGCTCGACAGGCTCTAAGAACCCTGGAGCGACTAATATGTTACGGATTGGTGGCAAAAAAGCC